>CAWUOF010000104.1:0-10087 GCA_963923765.1 uncultured bacterium
GGCTAATAGCATCCAATTGTTCACTAGCAGTACGACCATCTGGGGCAATTTGGCTAACATTGGCTTCTACCTGTTGTTTTAGCGCCGCAACGCGCACCATAAAATATTCATCTAAATTAGAACTAAAAATAGCCAAAAATTTCATCCGCTCTAATAAAGGCGTCCGGGGATCAAAAGCTTCATGCAAAACACGATTATTGAATTCTAGCCAACTCAGTTCTCGGCTAAAGTAATATTGCGGATCTTGCAAATTAATTTCGCTGGAATTTTTTGTGGTTGGTGGCATAATTTTGGCTCTCTTTACTTATGCACAAGTTTTAGGACGCACAACGCACCCTTTACTTAATTGTGAACCGTTGTGGCTATTTTGCAACTATCCCTTAACAATTAGAAAACTTCCTGCTCAATTCCGACCCACCATTCTCCCAAATTCATTAAATCCCGATGAATTTCGGCCAATTCCTGGGCATATTCTTCTGGAGATGTACTACTAGCACGCTCTTGTAATTTTTTTAATCTTAGTTGTATCAATAGCCAAGGCTTGGAAATACCATTTGTGGCTTCTATATATTGGGCTAATTCTTTGCTATCCATTTTTGCCACTTTTATATTAGAAATTTCTGATAAATAATTTTCCATCACAATCTATCATTAGCAGTAGAGTGCGTCAGTAATTTAAACCCCGCTTATCAAGCTTTAAATTTTATATCTGACGCACCCTACAAATTAATTGAATACATTTCTTGCAAAAAAATAATATTTTGACTAGACAAATATCTATAAATTTTGTGCATAGTCTATGAAGAGCGCTTGCATCGCAACAACAGTTTTTTACAAAGAAATGCATCCAATTAACTCTAGGAAGCTTTAGACAAGTTTTCGGCTACAAACTCCCAATTAACTAAACTATCTAGGAAAGTTTGGGCGTAGTCGGGACGGCGATTTTGATAATCAATATAATAGGCGTGTTCCCAAACATCCATTGTTAACAAAGGAATTTGTCCTTTAGTGATGGGGTTTTCTGCATTAGGAGTTTTAACTACTTTCAGAGTATTTCCATCTAAAACTAGCCAAGCCCAGCCACTACCAAATTGGGTGACACCAGCATTTTTGAATTCGGTTTTGAAGTTGTCAAAACTACCAAAATCGGCTGTAATTTTCTCTGCTAAAGCACCAGTAGGAGTACCACCACCACTGGGTTTCATGGAATTCCAATAAAAAGTGTGGTTCCAAACTTGGGCGGCATTGTTGAAAATACCAGCTTTGGCAGGATCCGCAGCACTGATTTTGACAATTTCTTCTAGGGATTTGTTGGCGAGATCTGTATCTTTGATGAGGTTATTCAGATTTGTTACGTAAGCCGCGTGGTGTTTACCGTGATGAAATTCAAAGGTTTTGGCGGTTAAATAGGGTTCTAAGGCGTTGGTGGCGTAAGGTAATGAGGGCAATTCAAATGCCATTGTGTTCTCTCCTAAATGCGTTGTAGATTTCTCAGGTACTTGGGCCTAATACATGACCCAAAGCAGTACTAGAAAATATTTATGATAGAATTTTATATCAAAACTCGGTTTCTGAGTCATCATCGATCGCATTTTTGCCCCAAAAAATAAAACGGGTTTTTCAGGGAGTTTTTGCCTAAATACTAATATTTTGCGAAAAAACCTGTTTTTTTCTCATTCTTATGTGTTTTTTTACATTTTGTAAATGCTTTTTTTCCACGAAGTCTTGCACTTGCTGGCTTTTCTTTAGCTAGTACTTATTAGGGTGGGTTTAGCGATCATTTTTATGTTTGACAGATAACATAAACAAACTCACCCCTATTCCATCTATTAATTACAAACTAGAAAAATAGCTATAGAAATTTAGGCTATAGCTATTTTTCCGGATGTATATAGTCAACAAAATAAAATAAGGGTTCTAACCACAATTTTAGCCAACTATATAGCCCTACACTTAATAATGCTACTACCATTAAAGGTAAACCAATTTTCAGGCGTATAGTATCAGGCATGACGGCGACAATGGGAATACTAATACTGAAATATGTTAATAATATTATCTGCAAAAGGTGTATATTTTTTAAGGCGGTGCGACAACTGTGGCAGTGTTGGGTATGTTGTCGGTAGCGATCGAGTACTAATTGCCGATCTTTAATTGTGTAGATTTTATTATCTGTAATTCCTACTTCTTCCCAAGGTAATTTACCTTGACAATATTTATCAAACCATTTACGAAACTCTATCACTAGGCGATCGGCTGTTGTTGGTAATCTATAAGTAGTTTTCCAAGTTCCTTTTTTTTCCTTTTGCTTTAAAATATATTCCTGCTGTTGTAGTAAAACCATATCACCATCTAATACAAAATTGCGAAGTTTAATATGTTCCCACCAGCGAGGCGTAAATTTATATAAATTACTAGTTGCAAAATTACGGCTAAATTGAGCAACTATTCTCGATTTTCCAGGAGTTACTGGCATACAATAAGTAATTAATCCAAGCTGTTTACCTTCGTTACCAATACTGATAGCATATTCTAAACGGCAAGGTGGTTCAAAAGTAATATTTGTTTTTAATCCTCTTTCAATTTGTACTTTAATTAAATTAGGTTGAGATTCGATAATTTCGATAGGAATTGGTTTCGCATTTTCTCGATTTCCTTGCACTCCATGATGGGCAAAGGGAACATGACTCGGATCGGCTACATTTTCCACTAGCATTTGCCAATCATATTCTAAATCTCTTACCATAGAAGACCAAACAAAGCCTTTACTGGCATCAATTTGTGGTGATAAAGGTAAGGGAGTATTGGCGGCTAATGTGGGGGTATTTTCATCTAGCCACACCCAAAGTAACCCTTGTTCCTGACGACAAGGGAAGGTTTTTATGCGGAAATTATCTATATTTTTATTTACTATGTCTGAATTTTCTGCTTGGGGAATATGTGTACAAATTCCTTCACAGTTAAATTGCCAGCCGTGATAGCTACACATTAAATTTCCGGTTTTTTCGTCTATGCGCCCTTCACTCAAAGGTGCAAGCCGATGGGAACATATATCTAAAAATACTTGATAATTTGGTGAGGTTTTAGGTTTCCAAATTACTAAACGTTTTCCTATTATAGTTATTGGTGTGGGAAGATTTGGATCGATATCTTCAATGGGTGATACAGGATACCAATTTTGAAAAAAGTTAAATTCTGATATCATAGGCTTGTTACGTTTTACATAATATTGATTGAGTATAGCAATAATTGGGTTTATATAGTAAATGATAATTGAGTGGCTGTTTTTTTATAAAAATTTATTTTTATCAAGTTTGTTCGGGCGATCGCCTTTATTACCTTGATATAATTTCCACTATTTTACTGATTTATATATTAAATTTTTGGTTAAATTTCACCTTTATAAATAACTGTTGTTGTGCTTCGCCAAAATTAAATATGAATAAAAATTATATATATTTGTATAGTTCAAATACTTTTTTCTGCTATACTCTATCTCAGGAAAAAATATTTATTTTTACAGCAAAATATATAGGTTTTATTTAATAAATTTTTGGGGGCGAAAACAGCGCATTAATTTTTATAGAAATTCCTGTTTTAATTGATAAAATTTTTCTGGACTAAGGGTAAGTTTTACTTCTATTAATTTAGTGTTATCTCGCAAAATTAAAATATTATTTTCTAGTTTAATTTCTGCATCTAACAATTCCACAGTTAAATATGTAATTTCTCCAGGACCTACTCGAATAATTAAATTTTTTTGAGTTTGGGAGTAAATGTATAAATATTTACCTTGATTATCCAATTCTATTTTCTGGGGTGTAATATTATATTCCTGAGTAGAATTTGGTTTTTGCCAATAAAAAGTAATACCCCGTAAATCAGGATTTATAATTTTAAAAGTTTCATCAAATCGCTGTTGTTCCCAGTGAATTTCGCTGAGATTTGTTGAAGTCATTATTCTTTGACACCAGCTAATCTCTTTACCGTTTATTTCTTGCCACCATTTCCGAATATTGGCTAAATTATTAGCATTTTCTTGATTATTGCTGCCTAATTCCCAGATGATGTTCCCTTCCATAATAACCTCGTGATGATTATCTAAATTATAAATATAGCAGTGGTTATTAAAATTACAACTTAATTGCCCCTCATTTTTGGTGAGGGGACATAGAATAAAGTTATTTTTATATTCTGGTAAACAGTTATCAAAATATGTAATTAATTTGGCCAAGGTAATGAATGGGATGAGCAGCGATCGAAAGCAATAGAGGGCGATCGCTGCTAATTTAGTTATTAGCGGAGAACTAAATCGGAATTTAAAGTTAATCCAAAATCCGTATTAGGATTAACTGAGAAAAGATCAACTTTATCTTTTGTTGGTAAAACACCAATTAAGCTTAATACAGTGCTAACACCAGCACCTAGTAAAACTTCTTCGGTAGCTATAGCTTTATCTCCTGTTACACCAGCTATAGCGGCGGCAGCAGCAGCACCTACAGCAGCATTTCGCAGCAGTAAAGCAACATTAACACCTTTGGTAATTTGTTCAGTGGTGGTAACTAATTTAGATGTTGCATCCAGTGTGTAACGTTGACCGTTTGTTAATACTAATTCTTTAGAAACAAATTGAGCGCCTTTAGATGTGGTACGAATTTCACCGACAACTTGAGAACCTGCGGGAACTAATACTGTTCCTTGGGAAGAAACGAGATTTTGTGCTACTGTTAATGTTAAAGGTACAGGTTTTGGTTCGTTAGGAGCTACCAAAATTTTTGTTTTATCGTACTTAACAGGAATTGTTGCACCAGTCAAAATTCTGACTTGTTGAGGCTGTGCTGGCTGAAGTGATACGATATAAGGAGAAGCAATAGCTGAAGCTTTACCATCACTAACTAAAGCTTGGTAAATAAAAGCTGCTACATCTGCACGAGTAGCATTTTGATTAGGATTTAAAAAGCTAACATTAGGATAATTAACGACAATATTTTTATCTGTGGCAGCAGCAATTTTATCTACTGCATAATTAGGAATATCCGCAGAATCGTTATAGACTCCTAAAAGGGTAGAATTTGGACGACTAGCAGTATAATTTAATCCACTAGCTAGGGAAACTAAAACCTGGGAACGGGGAATATTTTGATTAGGTTGAAAAACATTACCAGGATAGCCGCTTAAAAATCCCATTTCATAGGAATTACCAATAGCATTAGCAGCCCAAAAACTACTGGATACATCAGCAAAAGTAACCCGATCGCGTATTTTAGCTTTTTGAAAAGCTTTTTGCACCATTGCGGCATATTGCGCCCGTGTTACAGGATCATTTGGGCGAAAAGTACCATCTGGAAATCCGGCTATAATTCCTTGTGATGCGAGGGATTGTATAAAGCCTTGAGCCCAATAATTTGAGGCAACATCCGAAAAAGTATTTTGAGCAAAAGCGGGTGTCGGTGCAAAAAGAGGGGCAGCAGCACCAGCCATGATTCCTAAAGCTAAAATTGCAGAAGTTCCGGAACGTAATTGATTGTTAAACATAAGTGAAGCTCTGTTGGTGCGTGAATTGTTATATTACTTATTTAGACACAAAGAAAAATCTGATGTTCCAGAAAAATTAGAAAAATTATTACGATAATACCGCTTATTTTATGGAGGAAAATTTATTTGAAAATTATCCTGAAACTAAAATTAGCTTTGATGAGTCTAAATATTAATTTAATGAGGCGATCGAGGGCTTTATCAGCAGTCTGTCTAGCTTCTATTAAAAATTTTATCAGGGTTTTCTGGAAATAGCAAATGCGACGATGTAGCTAAGGAATGACTATGAAAGTAAGATTTAAGGAATTTGCCCTAAATACAGGTTTAAATACAGGTTTAAATTTATTTAAAGCAAATGCTGATACTATTATTTAATAGTCATTCCCATAATCCCGAAATTTTGAAGTATTTATTGCTACTTTTTTAGTTAAAAGTAGCATTTTATTGCTAAGTTACTGCAATAAATTTTTTAATTCCTGTTCCCGATGGTTAAGACGTTCTGCTAATAGATTAACAATAAATCTATGGAAAGCAGAAGCGACTAAAGGTGCATCAATTTCCATTGACTCGAAATCTTGATTAGAAAGAAAGTAAAGCGAGCTAATTTCATCAGCTATTACTGATGCCATGCGGGGAGCTTGGCGATATAATCCCATTTCCCCGATGGTATTGCCACCAGTATAGGAACGAATACGTTTAGTTTGATTATTACCCAATTCTAACACTACACTAACCCGCCCAGATTCAACAAAGTATAAACCGTTGAAAGGGTCGCCCTGGCGAAATAGATATTCATCTTTTTCTAGGTGTACAGGTTTAAGATAATGCATAAGTTGAGCAACTTGTTCAGGATGGCTAAAATTAGCTTCAAGTTGTTGTTGTAATGATAAATTAGATGTTGGGGTTTCTTCGCTGGTTACTAAAATTTGCTGTTCACACCATTCTAAGCCTCGATCGAGATCTGGGAAATTATAACAAGTTTTATCATCAGTTTGTAAACAACCACCTTGTTGTAGACGTTGTAGGTAAACAGGAGAAAGATTAGTAAATACTAAATTAATTTGCTGTTTACTAGCTATTTGTTTAAGTTTGACAAAACTGAGAACCGCAGAAGCATCTAGTCCAGTACACAGACGAAAATCTAATAAAATATTAGTGGGAATTTGCCGACTTTCATCTTTGAGGCGATCGCGAATTTGCATTAATAGTTTATTAGATGTACCGAAAAATAATAAGCCTTGCAGTTCGATAATATAAATGCGATCGCCTAATTCTCGTAATAATTTTTCTTGTGCAGGAGTTCGCAATACATTACTATGATAGGTACTACCCGATAATTTTCTTTTGGTAACATCTATCTGGCTACAGTTAATTGCAAATAAAACCGTAGCTGCCAAAGTTCCGATCGCAATACCTTCTAAATATCCTACTACCGCAACAATAAACAAAATTAGGACGACAATAGCATAATCAGCACGGGAAAGTTTAAACCATCCTCCATAGATCCATTCTATTAAAAATTCTAAGCCCAAATAAAATAGCATTCCTCCCACAATCATTTTTGGGCCATAAGACATTATGGATGCTCCTGCCAGCAATATCACCAGACAAACTGCGGCAGCTATCCACCCTATTAAACGACTTCTCCCTCCTAAACGATATACTAAAGATGATTGACTAAGAGATTGAAACCCGCCCATACCGCTTCCTATTCCAGAAACTAATGTAGCAATTCCAGCTATTTTTAATTCCTGATTAAGTTCGATATCTCTTTCTGCTACTAATTCTAAGCCACTAGCATTTAGTAACAAGGAAATAGCATTAATCAAACATAAAGCTGCCATACTTCCTAGTTGATTAAAAACTATTGGCCAATTAGCCCCAGTAATAGCTGATATAGTTACAAATTGAAATAAATCTCCTTTTGGAAAAGATCCCAACATCCAACCTTTACTAGCAGCCGTTTCAATGCTGATTCCTAATAAGGCAAGAGTAGTATGAAAAGCTATAAATGCTGTAACTAGCATTGCTGGCAAAACTAGAAAATGACGAAAGCGCGGTAAAATAACAGCTAGGAGAATTCCCAAAATTACTCCTGGTAGCCATTGCATGATTAAATTATCTTGAAATAAAATCGGTAGTTTACTAGGTAAATTATTTAAATGTACCGATATTCCTGTCATTAAACGCAACGATCCTTCTAACAGTAACCATCCGGAACCTGCCATAAAACCGCCGATAACTGGATAGGGAATAAATCTGACAAATCCACCTAGTTTAAACCAGCCTAATCCCCACATGGAAATACCGCTTAGTACGGTATTAAATATAATAGCTGCTATGACTGTGAAAAATTTTTCTTCAGCCGATGCACTAGACATTGCAGTAACGATCGTACTTGCCAAAAGTGCTAAAACTGCGGCTGTGGTTTTTTGCGGGGCTGCGACAATGGGGGGAAAGGAAGTTAAAGCACTTACTACTATACTAACGACGATCGTAGTTACTAATATTAAACCTATTCCTGTTGATAAGTAGGGAGAAAGTTCGCCGGAAAAAATTAAAGCAGCAAAGGAAATACAATAAATAACTGAAAACATCCCGGCAATTAAACCCGGAATTAAATTAGGCAAGAGTTGTTTGAAAAAATTATCGTCCCTGACAATGGGAATAGGTGCAAGTGATTTATTCATGTTAATTACCCATTAGCAAACATCTTAATTAATTGCGATGTAATTGTATATCATATACCTAAAAATGTTTGATAACAGCAAATATTTATTAATTATTATTAACTATTAGTCATTTAGGGAATATGATAATTATTTAATCAAGTATGAAATTATATTCTGATTTTTTTGTATTTTTATGGCAATATTTTTAAAAATATTTAGATTAAAATATAGTTATATATTATCTTTTTGGCTAAAAATTATAGAAAAATTTAATAAATAACTAAAAACAGAACCCAGCCATAAGGGTTACATCTCATTTTTAGCCGATCGCCTTTTGGATATTTAGGAGGCGATCGGCTAATATACTTTTATCAAGTAATTTTTTATCCAGTAATTTTATTACCCATCCTAGAGGTAATATGATAATTTTCAGAATTAAAGTATTTCATCCGTAACTATTCTCCGCAATAACTCAGTAACTTCTGCCGCCATACTAGCATCTAAAGTAATTGCTTCGTAATCGTAACTATTCAAATCTCGTACAGGTTTTTCTCCGCGTAAAGTCATACAGACACTTCGTAACTGACCGGGTTTATTTTCCATTTTGTAACGATTATCTATAAACTGCACTAATGCCAAGTAAACTAACTCTACTGTATTTCTAGTTTCACTTGGACCAAAACCTAATTTAGAAATAATTACTGGAGAAGCGATCGCATTTTCCAAACCCAAATTAGCTATAGCTACATCAGCATAACGAGCAGTATCTACACCCATTGCCTTAATTACAGATTCTAAACTATGACTTTGTACTCCTGGTAATTGGCAGGATGAATTAATATAATGATGCCATCCTGCCATCGACAACAAACGAGTTAAATCATAAGCTGTAATTAAATTTTGTCTTTTTGGAGTATTTTCTGGCGCTTTTAGCAAAACTTCTTGGGTGTTAATATTTACTAATTCTGGTAATTCCAGGAAAGGTGCTTCACCATAATCGCCCTGAAATTCTAAATCATTATTACCTGTAATTTGTTTTACCCAAAGTTCCAATCCGGCGCGAGTCTCGAAGCGTTTAAACATCGCAGCTATAGAATTAGAACTAGCTATATTTTTAGCATAACTAACCACATCTTCAGCAAAATTATAAAAAGGACATTCTATTATTTTACCGTCTTTTTCTCCTCTAATTACACAGCGATCGATATCAATATTAGGATAATTTGTATTAATTCTGGAAATTAAATTTAAAATCGCTATAATTTTAGTAGAACTCCAAAATTGATTTTTTCTTAAGGCATTTTTACCCATCCAGTAACTTTTAAAATCCCCATTAGCAAAGCCACCAATACAAACACAAGCTTCTTTAATATCATCATAGATAAATTTTAAAGCTTCTCCATCTATTTCTGGAATTTGTCCGATTTGAGGATAAGGTTTAAATTTATCATTATTAACAGATGAAAATATTTTTACTCCATCAGGTTTACTACTAAGAAATTGGGAATAAGATGGAATATATTGTTGATAGGGTGAGTTTTGAATACCTGCATCTAAAACAGCTAATTTTTCTGAATTTGCACCCAAGCTAATTTCCTGCTTTAGAAATTCTTGAAAAACCGTAGCCCTTTTTTTGGCTGTTTCTAGTTTATCTAGGAAATTATTATTTGTTGACTCAGAATTAGAAGACATAAGAGACCTCTTGCGAAAGTACGAAAATCTGTCATTCTGAACGACAGCGAAGAATCTCCAAGATACTTCGCTACACTGCAGTTCCTTCGCTGCGCTCAGGACTCAGTATGACATATTATTGTCGCAAGAGGTCTAATTTTTATAGTTAAAGTTTAAAAAAAATGAGGAGGCATAAAATAAACCCTCCT
>CAWUOF010000105.1:0-10082 GCA_963923765.1 uncultured bacterium
GCATAGCGCAAACCAACTGTTTTTCGATCGAGAATACTACCATCCTGTTTAATAATAGCTACAAATGCTACTCCCTCAATTGAGGTCATTGCGTTGTCGTTTTGGTTACGGATGGTGATAAAAAGATCAGACATGACTTTGTTTTAGGGGAATAAATATATATTACTTTTTATTTTTCTAAAAACCCAAAATATTTTCATCTGCTCTATAATATTATTTTAATTTAACTCTCCGAAAAGATACGATCGCCTTGTAAGTATAACAAAAAGCGATCGCACTTTTTTACTTACTGAGAATTTTCTGTTTCTATAAGTCTATCTAGTTTGTTTTCAATTGCGGTTAGCTTCCTCAAGATTGTAGGGCGATCTTCATCCAGAGAACTAAGTAATTTAGCAATTCCGGATTGAACGTTAATTAATTGGACGACAGCATTTTGCACTTGTACCATTCCTTCTCGAATTTCCTGTCTTTCGAGTCTTGCTTCTGCCATGTTATCTAACATAGCTTGAGTTGCCTTAGCGTTGCTTTCTATTAGTTGCTTCAGTTCTTCATCGCTCATGTCGATCACTGTGCGTAAACGAGATATTACTGAATATTATAGCAGATGAAATGGCGATCGCCTTTTCAGCATAATAAAAGCGATCGCATCTCTAAATTACCTTACTTAGCAAAGGCGATCGCGATTTCATTAAGCAGTATAAGCATTTAAATTAGTTTCTACAGACAACATTATTTTAGTTACATTTTCTAGTACTTTAATTGCCTGAGTTTCTAGGTAAGGAAAATCGTTAATAAATTCTGTGAAACCGCTTTCACCTTCGAGGTAGTCGAAAAAAGTTTTTAAGGGGACGCGGGTACCGACAAATACAGGGACACCGCTCATAATTTCTGGATCGCGGTGAACAATTCCTCTTGTTTGTAGTAATTCTTCTATTTTCACGGGTTTTACTCCTTTATATTAAAAGAAGAGAGCAATTATAGCTGCAAATAATGGATAATTATATTATGAATGTTCTGGAACAAATCTATGCGATCGCCAAAAGCCTTCCCCAAGAGCAAGCCAGGGAAATTCTCACTTTCGCTGAGTTTATTCGTGCCAAGTACCTAGATGTTAATCAATCGACTGATACAGTAGATTCTTTAACTTCCTGGCAAGAATTGGTTTATTCGCTAGATGGAGCGTGGGCAGATGACTTTCCTACTCTGGAAGAGATTCGTACCGAGTCGGGGGAAGACATTTTGCGGGAGAATTTTTAGATGTACGTTTTGGATACAAATACATTAATCTATTACTTTAAAGGACAAGGAAAAGTTGCCCACAACTTTGCCAAAGTACTTCCTCAAGAAATTGGCATTTCCGCGATCGTTCTGTTTGAGTTACAAGTTGGTATTGCTAAATCTACTGCACCTGCAAAACGTACACAACAACTTCAACAACTCTTAAGCCGAGTTAATCTTGTTTCTTTCGATCGCGATGCTGCTGTTGCTGCTGCCACAATCCGCGTTCAATTAGAGCAACAAGGAACTCCCATCGGGCCGATGGATGTTTTGATTGCAGGCACAGCCGCTTCTTTACAAGCAACTCTTGTTACTCACAATGTTAAGGAGTTTTCGAGAGTTTCAGGGCTTGCAATTGTGGACTGGTATTGAAGATAACAATCGATCGCGACTTCATTTGAAATAAAGGGCGATCGCATATCTAAATTACCTGACTTAGAAAAGCCGATCGCCATGTTTAATTATCCCATAAAAGGCGATCGCCACTTCATTTGAAATAAAGCGCGATCGCATTTTTAAATTACCTTACTTAGAAAAGCCGATCGCTCTTGATAATTATCCCATAAAAAGCGATCGCCATCTTTTTAATCACAGATGAAATTCGATGAATGAAGATCGATCGCCATTTCGATTGTCGAAAGGCGTACAAACCAACCTTATTCTGAATTGTGTCGAATTTATGGCGGAGGGGATGGCATCGATTAAAGTTTGAGCCATTGACATTTTACTAATTAATAGTTTACAATACTAAACTAGACACCTTGTAAAAATCCATTAAAACTTGAATAATGAAATCAACTTTACATTTAACTACAAAAGTTTTGGCAGGAAACAGGATTGAAATTGAATCTCCCACTCTTTCCGTAGGACAAACTGTTGAAGTGGTAGTTTTCGTTCCCGATGGGAGTGCTGATAGTCTTACAGAAGAGCGATCGCTTTCTTTAGAGCAGCGTTTAGCTTTTCTCAAGTTACCGTTAGAACAAAGGCGACTAATTATGGCAAGTCAAGCCGAAGCAATGAGCGCACATTATCAAGAGAATACTGAATGGCAAGAGTTAATGGCGGGTGATATTATTGACTACTAATACTCAACTTCCTAAACGGGGTGAAATTTGGTTAGTCAACTTCGAGCCAACAGTAGGATCGGAGATGAAAAAAGTTCGTCCTGCTGTAATCATAAATTCCGATACATTAGGTAAACTGCCTATCAAATTAGTTGCTCCTATAACCGACTGGAAACCATATTTTGCTCAAAATATCTGGCACGTTAAAATTGCAGCAGATATCTCTAATGGTTTGACTAAGGATTCTGCTGTTGATTCTTTACAATTGAGAGGAGTTGATTTACAGAGATTTATCCATAAAGTTGGCAGTGTATCTGAATCACAATTGTTGTCAATATTGGTAGCAATTGTTACTGTTATTGAAGCCGATAAATAGGAAAAATGAAAAACTAAGTTGAATGTAAAAATGGAAGAGCGATCGCGTTTCTAAATTGCCCTTAAAAAAGCGATCGCCGTGTTTAATTAGCCCATAAAATGCGATCGCGACTTCATTTGAAATAAAGGGCGATCGCCTTTTCAGTATAATAAAAAGCGAGATTATTCCAATCTCTTTTTACAGATAAATGCATATTGACTTTAACCAGCCCCTAATGCATAAATTAACCAAGATTTTTCTAGCAATAGCTGTTAACTTTCCCCCATATCTTGTTCATAGTCTGTATCAAATTCATTGGCTAAAGCTTCGGCATCTGCTTCTGTAAAGTCTACGTTTCCCGTTTCTCGATCGTAATAGTAATAATCTCGATGATAATAATAGTCTCTTCCCCAGGTGTTATAATATCCATATTCGGGATAGTAGGCGCGATCGTAATAGTAAGGGTCTTGTTTTCCTTGTCCATTTTGACAATAGGAACAGCCGATCGGGTTAGTACGTCCACAGCGTCGTTTAAATAGAAATCCTATCAGGCGATCGCACCCTATTTTAATGTTTAAACAAACTTGTATTTGATAATTTCCTATCTGTAAAATATCTCCATCTTCTAAGGAAATACTAGGCAAATTTACCCCATTAACTTTTATCCCATTACTGGTATTTTGATCTACTACTATTAATTCCCCATTATTTTCGTCTAATAGGGCATGGTATTCTGCTACTTCCCCATCGATTAAAATTATCTGAGATACAGTTTTACCATTAAGTTCCCTTGGCATTTTATCCACATCTCGCCCTATAGCTACGGGAATTTCTAATAAGGGTTTTTGTGATTCCTGAGAGTTTATTTCTTTCCAATTTAATTGTATTTGCAAGGTGTATTTTCCTCCTTATTTATTAGTTTTTTTAGATAACATTTTGGCTAAATTTAATACTTGATAGATACTTAAAAACATCATGGTTACTGTTTGATATATGGTTTCGGTATTTTCTCCGGAATTATTGGGCATTTTTGCTGTTAATTTTATATGTTTATCTGTTATTTGTAAACGTTTACGTAAAACTCCTGCTGGTAATTTAATAGCTGTTTCTGCTTCATTTTTTAAAATTTTAAGCGCCCCATATTTATTAACTGGATAGTCTAAAGTTAAATTAATTGTTGTTCCTTTAGATTTAGTTTTACTTTTATGCTTATTTTTTCCACTGCTTGCCCGTTTCCAACCGGAAACAATTTGATAAGTATTTGTTGCCGTTAAATTAAAATTACTACCATCCAGAAAACTAGATGTTAATGTTAACCATTCATCTTTAAATATTTGAATTTTCCAGCCCGATCGCAGGGGATGATCAATAGTTGAAATACATTTTTCTTTAGCTGTAGATGCACTAAAATTTATTTGCAGATTAATATCACTACCCCCCTGTCTATCTCTATTTACCATTGTTAAAATTTTTTTAGTCACCTCATAACGATAATTTTGGATATTTAATCTATTGTATTTATATACTTGGATTCCTCCGATAATTACCATGATAATAGATACAGGTAATAATATGATACCCAAAGGGGGAATAAATGCTATTAAAAATGTTGATGAAATTATACCTATAATCGATAGGATGAGGATAATTTGCCATTGGGATTCTTTTTTTTCTGCCCATTTATCTAGCTGGGCAATTTTATCTAAATCTTGAAATATTTCCCCGATATTTTTGCTAATATTATTATAAGTTAATTTTTGCTGAAATTGGGTTATGTTTACAGACATTATGTTTATCTCCTGATGAAAATATTTAGTTTTGCTTATTTAAAATTATATTAATTTTTATGAAATTATGAAGAGTATTTTAATTGATATTCATTTCTTATAAACTGATATTACCATGATTTGATAATATATCAAAATTTCAAGAATAAATCTATAAAAATCTTTACAATGAAGTACAAACCAAAATTAGCTTATATTTCCTTTGATAAAGTACCAGCCCCAAAAGGGGCAGCAATTCATATTGCCGCATTTACGGAAATTTTAGCGGCAAAATACGATCGCCTGGAATTAGTAACAGTTTCTCCTACTAATACTAAAACCGAAAAAATTTCACCTAATATTATTCATACCCAACTACCAGCTATGGGAGAAACTCTAATTCATCGGGTTTTATATTTTCGTGCTTTATTAGTTAATTGGTTAAAAGATAAACAATTTGATATTATTCATTTTCGTTCTATTTACGAAGGTTTTCCGATAGCTTTAAATAAGGGTAAATACTCGAAATATTTAATATTTGAAGTAAACGGTTTACCTTCCATTGAATTAAAATATCGTTATCCTGGTGTCATAAGCGATCGAGAATTAATGTATAAAATCCAAACCCAAGAAAAAATCTGTTTAGATGCCGCAGATTTAATATTAACACCCAGTAAAGTTACTGGTAAATATCTACAAAGTCGAGGTGTATCTTTAGACAAAATTAGAGTAATTCCTAATGGAGTAGATTTAGATATTTTTACGTACAAATTCCCAACCAGAAAGTATAGAGACTCTATAGAAAATCCTTTAGAAATGTTATATTTTGGAACCCTAGCAGCTTGGCAAGGAGTAAATTTAGCCCTAGAAGCTTTAGCATTAGTGAATCAAGAATTTTCGGCAAAATTAACAGCGATCGGCTTAGGGAGAATGGAACAAATAGAAACTTTAATGAAATTAGCTAATAAATTAAATATAGGAGATAAATTAACTATTTTACCGCCTATATCCCAAAGAGAATTAGTAGAAAAAATGCATTTATCTGATGTAATTATTGCACCTTTAACAGCGAACGATCGTAACTTAATCCAGGGATGTTGTCCCTTAAAAATTTTAGAAGGTATGGCAAGCGGAACCCCTGTAATTTCTAGTGATATGCCAGTGGTAAAAGATTTAGGAGAAAATAACCTAGATTTTTTATTAGTTAAACCGGGTTCTGCTAAAGCAATTAAAGATGCTTTATTGAGATTATATACAGAACCAGAATTAGCTAAAAATCTATCTATTCAAGCTAGGAATAGAATAGAAAATGATTATACTTGGCAACAAGCGGAGTTAGCTTTAGTAAAAGCTTATGATGAATTAATCAAATAATTTAATTAGGGGAGAATGTTACCGGAATAATTTATATTTTCCAATGGGGAAATCATGGAGTAAAGTATAGAAGCAAGGAATAATAAATAAAGTTAGTAAAGTTGATATTGACATTCCAAAAAATACTACTATTCCTAAAGGTTGTAAAAATTCGGAACCTTCCCCAATACCTAAAGCTAAGGGAAATAACCCTAAAATTGTGGTGCTAGTTGTCATCATAATGGGTCGTAAACGTTGGGGGGCAGCTTTTAATATAGCAGTGGTGCGATCGACTCCTTCTTGTTCACGAATTTGGTTAGCTAATTCCACCATAATAATACCAATATTAACAACTATTCCCACCAGTAAAACTGCACCAACTAAAACAGTAGCACCTATTCTAGTTTGGGTAACATAAAGGCCGAAAATACCCCCAGCTAAAGCTAAGGGAACAGTGAACATAATTACTAAAGGATCGATAAGAGAATTATACTGTATTGCCATGACTACAAATACTAAAAATGCTGATAAGCCTCCTAAAATTTTTAAAGCATCTTGTAATTGCTGATTAGTTTTAGCAGCAGAACTTTGTAAGACAGTAACTCCTTCTGGTAATTGTAATTCCGATATAATTTGATTAACTTGAGTTAATGCTTGAGATAAACTTGCTCCTTGGGTTAAATTACCAGCAATTAAAAAAACTTGTCTTTGATTAATACGTTGAATTTCTCCTGGGGCTTGTCCTTCTGCGATCGTTGCAACATCACTTAAACGAATTAAGCGATTATTATTAACAAATAGAGGTATTTGGGTTATTTGTGAAGGTCTTTGTACTGATTCTTCATTTAATTTGACTCGTACATCTATTAATCGATCTTTTCTTTGTAATCTAGTTGCCACTGAACCTTGAATTGCAGTTTGTATTGTATTACCAATATCTGCTGTTGTTAAACCATATTCTGCTACTCTTTTCCAATCTGGTTGAATTTGAATTTCTGGTTGTCTAGCATCGGCATCTGGGCGAAAAGTTGCTGTTGTTACTTTTTCATCTAAGGCTGCTAATACTTGTCTACCTGCTTGTTGTAATTTCCCTTCATCATTTCCTTGCAGGATAACATCTACTTCTGCACCTCTGACAGGGGAATTAGTTAATATAATACCTCTGACTTGACCTGGACTTAACCGGAGGCGAATGCCGGCAAGATTAAGTTTATCTAATTCCTTAGTCATGCGTTTAACAAAAGCTTCTATATCTGTACCTTTTTTCAGATTAATTGTACTGGAAGCACGCAAAGGATT
This sequence comes from uncultured bacterium, assembly GCA_963923765.1. GTDB lineage: Bacteria > Cyanobacteriota > Cyanobacteriia > Cyanobacteriales > CAWUOF01 > CAWUOF01. Next base: position 7,116 of record CAWUOF010000105.1, read on the forward strand.
AGAAATAGTATTACTACCAAAAAGAAACCCGCCAGCAGTGGTAAATGTTGATTCTACTTCGGGCTGTTGGAGCATAATTTCATCAACAATATTAACTACTTTCCGGTTATTTTCGATGCTAGTTCCTGGTGGAAATAATGCGATTAAGTTAGCTTGACCTGTACTAATACGAGGTAAAATTTCTTGGGGAATTTGACCAGCCATCCACCAACTACCGCCACCGAATATTATTAAAGATAAGACGATCGATATAACACGAAAACGTAATACTAAAGCTAAATTCTTGCGATAATTATTTGTGGCAGCAGTAAACATTTGGTTAAATATACGGACTATAAATAAATTACTTACTCCACTAGATTTTTTAATAGCTAGTAACCGAGAAGTTAACATAGGTACAATAGTTAATGCTACTAATAAGGAAGCAGCAACGGCAAAACAAATAGTTAAAATTAATTCATTAAATAACAAGGAAAAAAAGCCACCTATTAACACAAATGGTGCTACAGAGACTAAATTAGCCGCCGTAGAAGCTACCATTGCTGATTCGACTTCTTGACCACTAGCGATCGACTGTTCTATCATCTCTTTTTTAGTCTTTGGTCGTCGTTTGTAGTTGCCAGGAGTCATGCCAGCGCCTTCGGCAATATTTTCTAATATCACTACACTGGTATCAATAGCTTGACCAATACCTAAAGTTAAACCAGCTAAACTAAAAACGTTTAGGGAAAACCCGCAAAATTTCATCAAAATTAAAGCTGTTAAAGTACATAAAGGAATTGTTAAAGAAATAATAAAAGTTTGTCTAAGTGACCCTAAAAAGAATAGTACCGCTATGGCTGCTAATACAGCCCCAGAAATACCAGAATTAATCACATCATTAAGAGAATTACTAATAAATAGTGATTCATCTAATGTGGGGTTTAAATACATATCTTGGGGAATTAGGCCAATTTTTTTTAATTCTTCTAGCTTGGTTTTAACTGCTTCTACTACCTTGATGGTATTGGCATCCGGTTGTTTTTGAATACTAACTTTAACTGCTGGTTTTCCATTCAGAGTTACAAATACACGCTGGTTTTCATGGCCATCAATAACTTCTGCAAATTCTCGTAAATAAACTTGTTTACTGGAATTCCCATTATTAACTGGAAATAATAAATTCCGAATTTCGTCAGCATTGGCAAATAATCCTACTGTACGAGTCAAGGGTTCAGAGTCTTTTCCCTGTAAACGACCACCTGAAATATCTTGATTTCGTTGTTTGAGGAGATTTAAAACATCGGTTAATCTAATTCCTTGCGCTTGGAGGCGTTTTAAATCGATTTCTACTTGCACTTCTTCTTTTACGCCGCCGGAAACATCCACCGCCGCTACACCGGGAATAATGCCTAATTCGCGAGATAATTCTTCATCAGCAAATACTCGCAATTCCACATCTTCCATTGTGGGAGATTGTAAGGCTAATTCGTAGACAGGTAATTGGGAAGGATCTATTTTAAATATGCGGGGTTGCTCAATAATATCTGGTAGGTTCGATCGCGCACGATTAAAGGCAGCAGTAGCATCATTTAATGCTTGATCAATATTACCTCCTGGTTCAAAAAATAAATCTAAACTTACTAATCCTTCTCTAGTTTGGGAATAAACTTGTACTACTCCTTCTGTAGCGCTTAAAGCTTCTTCTAATGGTTTAGTTATTTCATCTACTCCTACTTCGGGGGAAACTCCAGGGGCACTAATTCGCACACCAATGCGAGGATAGGTAATGGCGGGTAATAAATCTACTTGCAGTTGCGCTAAAAAGAAAATTCCTAACACTAATAATGTTAAAAAAATCATTAGTGTACCAATATGGCGACGAATAGCGATCGCGCTTAAACTAAATTGAGATTTATCCTTACTCATGGTTATTTACCCTAGACAATTACTATTAGTGACTAAACTTTACTACTAAGTAATTATTTTTCTGATAAAACACTTAAGCGCACGCTTTCTCCATCTTTTAATGGTTTTCCGCTACGAATTACATATTTTTCCCCTGCTTTTAAGCCTGATAATATTTCTACTTGACCATTGAGGCGATCGCCTATTTTTACTTGACGTGCTGTTACTTTGGCTTCCCCGCCTTCTTCTGTAACTATAAATATTGTACCAGTTGTATTTTTTCCCTTGTTGCCTTTTTCTGCGGTTTTTCCTGGTTTCTTTTCGCCTTTATTTCCTTTTTCTCCGGCTTCTCCTCCTACTGTTAAGGCAGTTTGCGCTACAATTATGCTGGATTTATATAGTTGAGAAAAATTTACTCTTGCCAAAAGACCACTGCCAATTTTATCGTTATCATTGCGAATAATAACTTCTACTGGTATTAACCTTGCAGTAGCATCTGCGGTGGGATAAATACGAGAAACAACCCCAGAAAAAGTATCTTTAGGAAAAGCATCTAACTGTACTTCTACTGCTTGCCCTATTTTAATATTAGATAATTCTAATTCAGAAACAGGTACATCAATTTTAACTCGGTTAAAATCTCCTATTTTTAATATCTCATTTCCTGGCTGGATTAAATTTCCGGGTTCGCTAATTCTTGCTATTACTACTCCTTGCATTGGTGATGTGATGGTAGCATGGCTTTGTCGTTCTTTAGCTTGTGCTACTAATGCTTTTTGCGCCTCTACTCTGCTTCTCGCTACTTCTACTGCCTGTTGTTCAGTACGAATTTGTTCGATCGCTGCATTTTCTATTTTTTGATTAGTTTTAACTGCTGTTTGGGATAATTCGGCATCTTGTTGCGAAATAGCACCTTGTTTAGCTAAAAATTCCCTTCTGGCTGCATTAGCATTAGCTTGTTTTAATTCTAAGCCTGCTTGTTCAGCTTTAGCTTGAGCGTTTTTAACTTGATTTTGAGCTCGTAATACTTCTGACTCACGGGCAGCTAGTTCGGCTTCTGCTTGGGTGACGGCTGTAGTT
>CAWUOF010000106.1:0-10031 GCA_963923765.1 uncultured bacterium
TGCAATAGATTAGATTTTATGTCAGTCCCGCTAATATTTCCCCTGTCTTAATACATTCTCAAAATCAATTTTAGGTTTTCTATTAAAAATCTGTGTATTCAACGATCGAAGAAAAATATAAGCGTCTCCAAAAACATCTAATTGGATCTGCCATCTGTCTAATTTTACTGATTGTTATTGGTACTTTATGGTATTTGCTGGTTGAGGGCTGGCCTTGGGTAGATGCTCTCTACATGACTATAATTACTTTAGCTACTGTTGGTTTTGGTGAAACTCACCCTTTGGGGTCAAGGGGTCGTTTGTTTACCATCGCCTTGATTTTAATGGGACTTGTTAATATTGGTTATATTGTAAACTTATTTACAGAAGGATTAATTCAGGGATATTTTCAAGAAGGTATTCGGCTGAGGCAACAAAAACGCTTGATAGATTCTTTGTCTGGTCATTATATTATTTGTGGATTCGGTCGCACGGGCCGTCAGGTTGCCCTGGAATTTCAGGCTGAGGGTATTCAGTTTGTTGTTATAGATTCTGATACTGAATCCTTGGAAGAAGCTTTACAATTGGGTTGTGTTGTTATCCAAGGTGATGCTACTTTGGATGAAACTTTGGTGAGAGTAAATATTAATGAGGCTATCTGTTTAGTAGCAGCGCTGCCTTCGGATGCGGAAAATTTATATACGGTGTTGTCTGCTAAAACTCTTAATCCAAAAGTACGAGCGATCGCCCGCGCTAGTACGGAGGAAGCTTTACAAAAACTCCAACGCGGGGGCGCTGATGCGGTGATTTCTCCTTATATTACTGGGGGAAAACGTATGGCTGCCGCCGCTTTACGCCCCCAGGTGATGGATTTTGTGGATGGTATCCTTACAGGGGCCGATCGCGCTTTTTATATGGAAGAGTTTTTAATACAACCTAATGTTTGTCCCTATGTTGGCCAAACTCTCCGGGATGCTAAGTTGCGATCGCAGTCTGGCGCCCTAGTTTTGGCTATTCGTCGTCCTGATGGTACTCTTATCGGTGGTCCCACTGCTGATACTATTATTATGTCTGGTGATTTACTTATTTGTATGGGTACCGCTGAACAATTGCGCTTACTTAATCAAATTCTCGGTCCGATTCGTTCTAATCGTCCTCGTTTACCTAAGCAAATGTTTTCCTCTGAAGGTTTTTAAGTTTTAATTGCTAATAGATAATGTCGCAAATATCTATTAGCAATTATCTATCATTTATTAATATTAATTTAATTTTAAGGCGGCTACTGGTACTTCATCCCAAGATTTTACGCTTCTTAATCTTACTTGCCAACCATTGGCTTTTTGGGTTTCGGTTAAATTTTGAGTAAAAGATTTATAACATTCTTCTGCTTGTTGGCGATCGCAACACGCTATACAAGCTTGCAAAATTCCACAGGCATCGATTTGTTCATTTACCCAAATTGTCATAATTATCTCCTGGCAATCTCCGCTTTTATTATAAAGATATATGAGATTTTTGCACAAGGAATAGGAAATTATGTGCATTTCTTATATCAATACCGTTGTTGCGATGACAGCGCTTGACTGGACTATGAAGCAAAATTATAGATATTTGCCTAGTTAAAATCCTGTATTTTTACGAAAAATAAATGCATTTCTAATATATAATTTTTGGGTTTAATATTTACGATGTGCATTTTATAGATAGTAAATAATTGTTAATTTAACACTAATACATAGCTAGTAAAAATTTCATATTTTGACTATAGAAATATCTAGTATTTTTAGTTATATTCACTTTAGCGCTAAAGCGCAACAACGGGATGAAAATAACTGGTTTGAATTATCAGAATAAATTACTAATTATCCAAATTATCAATTTATAATTTTGACTGGACTATGAAGCAAAATTATAGATATTTGCCTAGTTAAAATCCTGTATTTTTACGAAAAATAAATGCATTTCTAATATATAATTTTTGGGTTTAATATTTACGATGTGCATTTTATAGATAGTAAATAATTGTTAATTTAACACTAATACATAGCTAGTAAAAATTTCATATTTTGACTATAGAAATATCTAGTATTTTTAGTTATATTCACTTTAGCGCTAAAGCGCAACAACGGGGTAAAGCAACCAGGTTAAATTATCAGAATAAATTACTCATTATCCAAATTATCAATTTATAATTTATCTGATTTAATATCTAACATTTAATATTATATATCATTAGCTAAAGTCTAAAGTCTTTAGGGAATCACCAGTAACTCGACAAATACGCCAATCAGGTAAAACGTCTGCACCAATTTTTTGATAAAAATTAATAGCCGGTTCATTCCAATCTAAAACCGTCCATTCCATGCGTCCACAGCCTCTTTCTACAGCCAATTTAGCGATATAATTAATTAAAGCTTTGCCAATACCTTTACCGCGATATTCTGGTAAAACAAATATATCTTCTAAATAGATACCTGGTTGAGTTAAAAAAGTAGAATAATTAGGAAAAAATAAAGCAAAACCTACGCTAATACTATTATATTCGGCTAAAATAGCCTCAGCGTAGGTGCGATCGCCAAACAAATGAGATTTTAATTTTTCCGCATTTCCAGTCACGGTATGGGCTAGTTTTTCGTATTCTGCTAAAGCTTGGATAAGCTGAAACAGTATTGTTACATCATCAGGAGTTGTGGTACGGATAAGTATATTTTCAGGCATCTGGGAATAGCATACTTTAGATTACAGGAGATAATTATAAATCTAAAATATATTTTTTGGGTAATTTACCCAGAATTTTTAGTATTAGACCTCTTGCGAAAGTACGAAATTCTGTCATTCTGAGCGACAGCGAAGAATCTCTTCGCTACACTGCGTTTCTGACATATTATTTTCGCAAGAGGTCTATTGATTAGTTGAGATTATTTTAGCCAATTTCTTAGGCGTCGGGCAATTTTGGGACGGCGGAGTTTTCGTAAAGCAGTAGCTTGAATTTGTCTAACTCTTTCGCGAGATAGGTTAAAAATCATGCTGACTTGATCTAAAGTATGGGTTTTACCCTGACCAATTCCATAACGGAGAATGATGATATCTCTTTCTCTTGGGGTTAATACTTCGGCTAAAACTTCCCTCACTTCTTGACACATTAGCTTTTCGATGACTTGATTTTCTACAGATGGGCGATCGCTATCTTCTAGTAAATCTAAAAGTTCCGTATCTTCTCCTGGTCCAACACGATGATTAAGGGAAATAGCACTCTGGCGTAATTCATACAGTTGATGTAATTGATCGGGAGAAATTGCTAAAGCCTTGATTAATTCTAATTCTGTAGGTTTCCGGTGTAAATTGCGTCGGAGATTGCGATAAGCTTGTTTAAGTTGGTTAATTTTGTCAATGATATGTACTGGTAAGCGAATTGTTCTACCATTGTTGGCAATAGTACGAGTAATTCCCTGTAAAATCCACCAGTAAGCGTAGGTAGAGAATTTATAGCCTTTGTTGGGGTCGAATTTTTCTGTAGCGCGATTTAATCCTAAAGCACCTTCTTGGATTAAATCGAGAAAAGGTACTCCTCCACTTATATATTTTTTAGCTATGGATACTACTAAGCGTAAATTCGATCGAATCATTTTTGTTTTGGCAATTCGACAGCAAAATAAGTGTTCTTCTAGTTGGCTTTCGGTCATGCCCATCGCTGCGGCTATGTCGGCTTGGCTGGGAGTATATCCAGTTTCTTTTTTTAATTTTTTTTCTGTTGCTTCAATTGCCACTAATTCTTGAATTTGACGGGCTAATTCTAATTCTTCTTCTGGTTTTAATAGGGGATAGCGAGCCATTTCTTTAAAAAAAACTCCTATGCCATCATCAGAATTTATTTGTTTGTAATCCGATAATTGTGTTACACTTATTTTTTCCAGTTCTATTAATTCGATTTCCCTGGGTTCAGAGTGTAATAATTGGGTTTCGTTTAGTTTTAGGCTAATCAATTTAGATACCTCCTATGTAATATAAGGAAAAATTACCCCAATAATATCTAAGTGAATATCTAACAATGTAAAAATGTTGTAAATACATTGTATATACAGATATTTTTTTTGTAAACCCTAAATAACAAAAACTATATATTTAGTAAAAATTTTATATATATATTTTGATGTAATGGTTTATTTGTAGCTATGGTAAGGGACGGGAAATACTGGGGAGGAAAAAAGATGATCATCTAAGTTTGTATTTTGACCGATCGATGGTCGAAATAGGGGCATTTTGGCAGAAAATATTGATCTAATCTAAAAATTTTTTATGTTTGGCAAATATAGGGTTAAAATTAACTGATAAATTAAGCGATCGAACAAATAGCAAGATAAAATATATTAATTGGGATAAGCTGATAAAGTTATGTTATTAAATAATCTCAATCTATTAACTACATTAGTCTGTGAACCTGGGGCACCCTATCAGTCTGATTCTCAGAAAAGATGGATAGAAGTTTTAGTAGACTCCCCAGGGGCGCAGGGTCTTTTCACCTATAGTTTGCCACCGGAATTAGATGTAAAACCAGGGGATATTTTAAGTGTACCTTTTGGGCAGCAACAATTAGGAGGCGTTGCTATTCGGCAAGTTGATTGTTTGCCAGAAGGTTTATCACCGGAAAAGATAAAAGATGTAGAAGATATAATAACTACTGGTTTTTTTCCAGCTAATTATTGGCTGTTATTGGAAAAAGTAGCGAATTATTATCAAACACCTTTAATACAGGTAATTAAAACTGCTTTACCCCCAGGTTTGTTGTTGCGATCGCAGCGTCGTATTAGACTATTACCTTCAGAAATTCCTAGCGGGGCGGCTATGAGTCTTAATGCTACTGCTAGACAAGTTTTAGAATTTTTACAAGGGGCTAAAAGTAATGATTATACTTGGCAATATATTCGCCAGCAAATTAGAGGTGCAAATCGAGGTTTACGGGATTTAATTAAACGTGGTTGGGTAGAAAGTTACCTAGAAAATCAAACACCAACTCGCCCTAAAAAACAATTAGCTGTAGTGCTTTTACCAGATGCTTTTAATGCTGATTTAACTACAAGACAACGAGAAATATTAGAAATATTACGGCGTTATGGGGGGGAATTATGGCAAACCAAAATAATAGAAATTTGTAAAACCAGTTCATCTACTATAAAAGAATTGGAGAAAAAAGGCTGTATTGTTATTGAAGAAAAGGAAATATTACGCACTGCTAAATCTCCTATGCAGGAAGCAGACCAAGCTAAAATATTAACAAATTATCAACAATGTGCATTAGAAGTTATTAATAATTTAAATGGATTTCATCGGGTGTTATTGCATGGGGTAACAGGGTCGGGAAAAACAGAAGTTTATTTACAGGCGATCGCACCTATTTTAGAAAAGGGAAAATCAGCTTTAGTTTTAGTGCCAGAAATTGGTTTGACTCCCCAATTAACCGATCGCTTTAAAGCACGTTTTGGGGAAAAAGTTTATATTTATCATAGTGGGCTTTCGGATGGGGAACGTTACGATACTTGGCGACAAATGCTCACAGGAGAACCTCAGATAATTATCGGAACGCGATCGGCTATATTTGCACCGTTACCTAAACTAAGTTTAATCGTCTTAGATGAAGAATATGATAGCAGTTTTAAACAAGACAAACCCGCCCCTACTTACCATGCCCGTACTGTTGCTAATTGGCGGGCAGAATTAGAAAACTGTCCCTTAATTCTCGGTTCTGCTACTCCTTCTTTAGAAACATGGTTAGAATTTACTGGAAATAAAACAAAAATTTCTAATTCTAATACCCATTATCTATCATTACCGGAACGCATTCGATCGCGCCCTATGCCTCCTGTAGAAGTAGTAGATATGCGTCACGAATTGCGCCAAGGTAATCGCTCTATTTTTAGTTTATCCCTACAAAATGCCTTACAACAACTACAAGAAAATCAACAACAGGGAATTTTATTTATTCATCGACGAGGACACAGTACCTTTGTATCTTGTCGTAGTTGCGGTTATGTAATAGAATGCCCTAACTGTGATGTTTCCCTTTCCTATCATTATGAATACGAAGGCGCTACTCAATTATTACGCTGTCATTACTGCAATTATAGTAAAATCCATCCGGAATTTTGTCCAGAATGTAATTCCCCCTATTTAAAAAACTTTGGTAGCGGTACCCAGAGAGTCGGGCAAGAATTAGCTAAATATTTTCCTGGTTTAAAATTTATTCGTTTTGATAGTGATACTACCCAAACTAAAGATGCTCACCGAATATTATTAACTCGATTTGCCCGGGGAGAAGCTAATCTTTTAATTGGTACACAAATGTTAACTAAAGGATTAGATTTACCCCAGGTAACTTTAGTAGGAATTGTTGCGGCTGATGGGTTATTAAATTTATCAGATTATCGAGCCAGCGAAAGGGCATTTCAAACTTTAACCCAGGTAGCAGGAAGAGCAGGTAGAGGAGATGAACCGGGTAAAGTAATATTACAAACTTATACTCCAGAACATCCCGTAATTCAAGCGGTACGCCATCACGAATATGAAGCTTTTATTCAGCGAGAATTAGAAGAAAGGGCGGCGTTAAATTATCCTCCCTACGGACGTTTAATTTTATTACGTTTGAGTGGAGAAGATGAAGGAGAAGTAGAAGCAGTTGCCGATCGCATTGCAGCCGTTTTAGAACCTAGTGATGAGGAATTAGCCCAGGGCTACGAGTTACTCGGTCCTGCACCAGCAACTATTATGAGAATAGCTAATCGTTTTCGGTGGCAAATTATGCTTAAATTTCCCGGCGATCGAGCTTTAAATTTGACAGGTAAATTAGAAAGTATTAAGCCCCTTTGTCCGGCAAAAATCAGTTTAACTATTGATGTCGATCCTTTGAATATTGGATAAATAAAATATGGAGAAAAACCCTAATAAATACCCGTTGTTGCCCTGTCTTGGCTAAAGTAATTTATCACCAAAAATTATATAAATTTGCCTATATAAATTTGCTTATATAAATTTGCCTATTTAAAATATTATTTTACTACAAAAATCACCCAGTTATCTCCCTAGTTGGCGTAGTAATTGATTTACTGTACTTTCTTGTATATTATTACCTTGTATTCTATATAAATTACGAGCTTTTTGTAAAGGTGCTACTGCTTCTTGAAATCTACCTTGTTCTAATAAAGCCATTCCTAAGCCAAAGTAAGCATCAGCATAATTAGCATCAATACGAATAGCTTCTCGATAAGCTGCTAATGCGCCATCGAACCTACCTTGTTTTCTGAGGGCAAAGCCTAAATTATTATGAGCTACTGATAAATTAGGTTTTAAAATTATAGCTTGCCGATAAGCGGCGATCGCCTCTACAAAATTATTTTGCTCTGACAAAGCCCTACCTAAATTATTATACGTTGCAGCTTCTTTTGGATCTAAACGAATTGCTTCCCGAAATGATGTTATGGCTTCTGTTAATCTACCTTGAGCAGCTAAAGTTAAGCCTAAACTAGCATGAGCTTCTGCTAAAGTAGGATTCAGGCGAATTGCTTCGCGAAATTCCTTATTTGCCATTATTAATTCACCTTGTTCTGCTAAAGCAATTCCTAACAGGGTGTGAATTTTTGCATCTCTAGGATTAATCCGAATAGCTTCCCGAAAAGCATCAGTAGCTTCTGGGTGTTTCCCTTCAGTTATTAACAATAAACCTAAGACAATATGAGCATCTAAATAATTTTTATCTATGGAAATAGCTTTTTTTAAGGCTTGCTCTGCTTCTGGAATATTTCCCTTATCATATAGATTTCTTCCTTGTTGGAAATACTGCACAGCCCTGATATTTTGCGATATTTTTCCCGTTAAATATAGTTCTTTTTTGGGAAAATTAGTAATAGCAAGGGCTGGTAAAGAGGAGGAAAGACAGCTTAAAATTATTAAAAATGTAGATAAGTTATAGAGTCTAATTTTCATAAAATATACTCCCTGATAAAGATGAAAAAGTATCTATATATTTTTTATATGTTATGGTTGAAACTTGTTTATTATATTATTAAAAGCTAAATTCGTCAATAAATTGATAATTAGTCGCTATAAATTTTAGGACCAAAAACGCCCTTATCCCTATCATATCGATTAATTAAATGTTAAATATAAACCTAATAATTTTAGATGAAATAAAATAAAGATTGTAGGGGCGGGTTATCCGATAAATTATGACACCAACAAACAATATATATAAACCCGCCCCAGTCCTATCGATTAATTAAAAACCAGAATATAATATTATTTACAGACGATCGCTTTAGATGAAATAAAATAAAGATTGTAGGGGCGGGTTATCCGATAAATTATGATACCAACAATATATATAAACCCGCCCCGGTCATATTGATTAATTAAAAACCAGAAAAATAATTAATTACTAATCGTAATAGCTATTATAATTATTAATGCCAGAACTTACCTAAGCAAATACTAAATACTAAGTTTTTGCTGAGAAAATTATATGTATTAATAGGAATTAGCGCAAAAAAGGTGGTCGTTTGTTATCAGGAGATTTATTTTGAATCATATCGGAAATAAATCGTTTTAAAGCTTTTTCACGATTTTTCATAAAAGCAGTCCAAAAACCAGGTTGAAATTCATCCATAGTTTTAGCCAAAGCCCAAACATCCACCGCTAGAATATTATATAGGGTTTCATCTTCCCGTTTGAGGGAGTCGAGACGATCGAATAAAGCGCGATCGCTATCCTTAAGTTGTTCATTTCCAGGTTTTATCATATTTATCTCCAATTTAGGCACCCAGACGGCAATCGCCTACCAGGTTTTTTTATGATAATGGCTATATATTTTTGAGATAGTCTACCACTAGCTTAACCTGCTACAGCAGAATTGGGCTAATATCCCGAAAAATTTTTTGATTTTAGCTAGATAATATTATTTAAAAATACCGAAAACAATGATAATAAAAGCTGATGCGATCGTAATTGGACAGTTAACCTCAAATGTTACGCAAAATTTCCTTAGCTAAACTAGGTTTAATCGTAGGTGGAATTATCACCGTTGTTGGAACTGTTGCTTATTTTGCCGACTATGCCACTCTCAATTTAGCCGGATTTTTTTATGGAATTCCCCTATTATTAGGAGGACTAGCCCTAAAAGCAGCCGAACTTAAACCGATACCTTTTAGTCAGCCAACATCACCAGAAATTCTCACCCTCAAACAACAGCAAGCTACCTCTATTCAAACTCAAATAATTAACGATATTACCAGATATCGTTATGGACAAGATGCTCATCTTGATGATGCACTTAATCGTTTAGGTTTAAGTCCCAGTAATGAGGAAAGACCTGTACTAGAAAGTTTACGGGAAACTGAAATAGCAGGCAATTATGCTTTAATTCTTGAATTTTATTCGCCTTTCATATCTTTAGATATTTGGCAACAAAAGCAGGAAAAAATCACTAAATTTTTTGGGCCTAATATTCGAGTAGAAATTACCCAGCCTGGGGAAGATAGTATTGATTTAGCTTTAATTGCTACGCCAGAAACTACCAGTTAATAGTTTTAATCATAAATAGCTAATTGCTAATAGTTAAATATTCCGACATATTAGCTATTAGCTATTAATATTTGATGTTTTAGTTTATTTTTCTAAACGCACAGCATACCACTGTAAAAACTCTCCAGGACCAACATCTAAATCACAGGAAGTATCTAATAAATATTGTGCTTGTTCCTCTATAGAGGCAAATTTCTGTAAATCTTTGGGTAAATCATCCTGTCGTGTTGCTAAAATATTTTTTAACTTGTCTAGCATTTCTGCTGCGGTTAAAAATTGTTCAGGTTGATTAGTTTCTAAAACTACAAAGTTATCTTCTTGAAACATTAATGAATCTGTCATTTTTACTCCTTAGTCTATTTATCTATATTATAATTATCTCAATTTTTAGTAATTTTTATTATTAAAATATAGATGCATCTCATATTTATAAAAACCCCCGTTGTTGCGCTTCAGCGCCAAAATGAACTTATCATAATGAGAAA
>CAWUOF010000107.1:0-10030 GCA_963923765.1 uncultured bacterium
CAATATGCTTACAGGGATTAGCTTTATCTGGACAACTACACTGCCCCCTAATTTCATCTAGTTTATAGGGAAATAAACTTAAGCCATTTTTCAGAAAAACTGTTTCTATATCCGGAGGCATTTCCCCCGCTAACATTTTAGCAGCAAAAATAGCCTTTTCTGCCATTGTTTCAATTACATATCCCCATTCTTCATCGGTAAAAGCATTTAAATGTAGAGAAACTTGATAAGGTTCTGGTTGGGTTCCTTGGACATTTGCTAAAACCTTGGCTTTGGCAAATTCAATACTTTTTACATTCCCTTCCCGCGCATAATTTCTACCTCTTTCTAAACGTTTTTTAAATCTATATTTATCTAATAATTCCAACCATTTTTCAACCCACCATTCTCGCTTTATCTCAATATTTTCACTATTCATTATTAAACCTACCTTTAATTAGAAGTTTATCTTTAACAGCCAATTTTATAATCAATTTTACATTAACTATTCATCATCAATTACAGCATTTCTATCTAATAATAACAAATTTCTTAATTGGTCGGTATCTAATTCAGTTAACCAATTTTCTCCAGCCCCAACAACTTGTTCAGCTAAAGCTTTTTTACTTTCTATTAAATCGTGAATTTTTTCTTCTAAAGTACCGCTAGTCACAAATTTATGTACCTGTACATTACGTTTTTGTCCGATACGAAAAACCCGATCTGTTGCCTGATTTTCTACTGCTGGGTTCCACCATCTATCATAGTGAAAAACATGATTTGCACGGGTTAAATTTAAACCTGTACCGCCAGCTTTTAGGGAAAGAATCATAATAGGTGGTCCTTGTGGATCATTTTGGAATCTATCTATCATTTCTTCCCGTTGTGGTTTGGAAGTGCTACCATAGAGAAATAAAATTTCTCGATTTAGTTGTTTTTCTAAATAGGGTTTTAATAATTTACCCCATTCGGCAAATTGAGTAAAAATTAAAGCCCGATCGCCTTCTGCTAAAACTTCTTCTAGCATTTCTTGTAAACGTTGCAGTTTGCCAGATTCTTTACTATTAATTTCTCCTGTTTTAATTTTACCATCTTCTTTTAACAACAAAGGATGATTGCAAATTTGTTTGAGTTTTATCAACAAAGCTAAAATCATTCCACGTCGTTGAATACCTGCGGATGATTCTATTTCCGCCAGAGATGTTTGTACTATTTGTTGATATAATGCAGCCTGGGATGATGCCAGCCCACAAAATACCGTCATTTCTTGTTTTTCTGGTAAGTCTTGAATGATAGTTTTGTCGGTTTTTAAACGGCGTAAAATAAAAGGTCTTACTAGCGATCGCAATATCTGTAAAGAGTCAGTATCTCCATATTTTTCTATGGGAATAGTAAATCGACGTTGAAAAAAGTTTTTTGGCCCTAAATATCCGGGATTTAAAAAATCTAAAATAGACCACAATTCTGTTAATCTATTTTCTACAGGTGTACCCGTTAAAGCAATACGAAAAGATGTTTCGATCTGTCGCACAGCTTGAGATTGTTTTGCATCGGAATTTTTAATATTTTGGGCTTCATCTAAAACTATTCCCTGCCAAGTAACGCTTTGTAAGTCTTTTAAATCACGATAAACTAAAGCATAGCTAGTTATCACTAAATTTTTATCAGCAACTACAGCAGTAAATGCCTTACCTTTAGCGCGTTTATCCCCATGATGTAACATTACTTTAATTTTCGGTCCAAATTTTTTAACTTCCCGTTCCCAATTACCTAAAACAGATGTGGGACAAACTAACAATACAGGTGATTTTAATTCTTTTTCTTCTTGTAAATGTAACAAAAAAGCAATTAATTGAATAGTTTTACCCAAGCCCATATCATCGGCTAAACAAGCCCCTAAACTCCAGCGTTGCAGGAAATTTAACCAACTAACTCCCCTAGCTTGATAGGGTCGTAATTCTCCCAGGAAATTACTAGGAGTTTTGATTTCTTCTAAAGAATGATTATTAGTTAAAGTATTCAGTAATTCCTGTAATGTTCCCGATGCTTCAAAATTTACTACTGGTAATTTTTCGATAGTTTGGGTGTCGCCAGTAGATAAACGTAATGCATCTTCTAGGGATAGGGATAATTTATCTTTGCGACTGGTAAAGAAATTTTGGGCGGCGCGAATATCCGATGGGCGTAACTCTACCCATTCGCCATTAATTTCGACTAGGGGAGAATTTAAGGCTACTAATTTATCAAATTCCTGTTTAGATATTTTTTGCCCGCCGATCGATAATTCCCACTGGAAATTTAAGAGACTTTGTAAGCCTAATTTATCCTGTTTTTTTAGTTTGGGTGTTTCGGCACTAATACTTAATCCTAACCGCGAGGCGATCGCCTCTCTATTTGTTAAACTTGCAGGCAATATTACCCCTAACCCACTATCAATAAAACGCCATGCCGCAGATTTAATAAAATCATAAGCTTGGATAGCATTTAAACGACAGGAAACTGGACGAGGATTATTTAAACTATCTTCTAGTATTGGAAATAATCTCGCTGCTAAACCTAAACCTTTTAATAAAGTTTCCTGGGGATGCGAAATTTTTCGCCCTCGATATCCTATTTCTTCTAAAGGATTATTCCATATAGTTTCTGCATCTAAAATAAATTCAGAATCATCTGCTGCTTGTAAACAATATTCTAATAACCATTCTGTTTTACCTGATACTGGTATATGTAAATTAAAACAAGTACGAAATATATTTTGAGTATCTAAATATTGTTGTAAAGGTGTAGTCCAAACATTTAAGACATTGGCTAAATTTTGTACTGCTTCGTTTTCTAGGTTTAAAATATTATTTTGTTGGTTATTTAATGCTTGTAACCATTGTCGCATCACTGGTTTTAAAGATGCTAATATTTTGGTTTCTAAGGTATTTTCTCCTGCTAAATTTCTGATTCTTGTATCTAGGGTAATATTTAATACTTCTCGTAATAATTTCTGAGGTTTTGGCGGCAATTCTATAGATAAAAACTCATTAATATTTTTATTAGTATATTGTTGATACATTCTACAAACAACAGGCATTTTTTTCGCAAATTTTTCTAAGCGATTTTGGTCTACAGCACTATCTAGTAAAGGTTGCCAAATGGCAGTATTAATAGTTTCTTGATTTGTTATTGTGGTAGATAAATCTGGTAGGAATTTACATCTGGCTAGTAAATCTAAACTCCAGCGATCGATTTGTGACCAAAAACATAAATCTCCACCAATAAATGATTCTTCGGTTACATTTCCTAATGGTAATGCTTGCAAAAATTTTATGGCTGCTAAAGCTTCTAAATATATTCCTTCTACTTGCCAGGGATATAAATATAAAGATTCTTCACTGATTTCTGCCCCAGAATGGAGGGGAATAAGTTGATTTTTTGATGATATTTGAGTTAATAAAGCAATATTAATTAAGCTGTTATTATTTAATACTTCTTTTTCTTTAGATTTTTTAGTTTTAGTATTTGTTTTACGTAAATTATCTGGTAATTGCCATTTTAATTTACCAGCCTGGTGTAAATCTTCTAAAAAAGTAATTAATTCTTGGGTATTCATCCCGAAAGGATGGGATAATATTTGTAGTGATAATTCTGATAATTCTGGTAATAGGTGTTCAGATGGGGTAATTCTGCGCCAGGTTTCTCCCCATATAAATAAATATTTATTGTGATTTGTAGTTAACCAATTGCCATGTAAAATTGCCATTGTTTATATCCTAATGTTTACAGATGTTTATTTACAATAATCTCTAAAAGTAAGACAATACCAGGGCGATCGCTCGGTAAAATTATCCTAAAATTATTATAATCAGAATGCTTAAATTACTCTTAAATTCCTTGGAGATATTACCTATGATGATTTGATGGCCATTAAATCCAAATATATCGATCGAAATTTTTAATATTATTAAAAAACTTTGGGCCTATAATATTTCTAAAAAACTTTAGTTAAACATTGCCTGAACACGGCCAAAATTAGTACAAAAATTTTTATCTATATAAATACTCAACATCATATAATAGCATCAAATCAATGAAAAAAATGGCACGAAACTAGCCATATAGGTATGTCATTGAGTACCCGTCTTTAGGCTATAGCGGGAAATAAATGGCGAATTGTTCAATAAATGCTAGGATTGCCATAGCGAAGAAAGAAAGAGAAGGAAACAACACTACATGATAGAGCTTGACAAGTCAATATCCTTTGACGGACGGGATATTAGACTAAAAGTAGGAATTTTTGCTCCCCAGGCAGGCGGTTCGGTATTCATTCAATCGGGAGATACAGCCGTTTTAGTGACTGCTACTCGCGCTGCGGGAAGAGAAGGAGTTGATTTTTTACCCCTGTTGGTAGACTACGAAGAAAGACTATATGCTGCCGGTCGGATTCCCGGAGGTTTTTTGCGGCGAGAAGGACGACCACCAGAAAAAGTAACTCTTACTAGTCGTTTAATTGATCGCCCTTTACGTCCTTTATTTCCTAACTGGCTGCGGGATGATATCCAAATAGTAGCCACCACTCTGTCAATGGATGAACAAGTACCGCCCGATGTACTAGCAGTAACAGGGGCTTCCGTTGCAGTGTTATTAGCCCAAATACCCTTTAACGGTCCAATGGCGGCAGTAAGAGTTGGTTTAGTAGGAGATGATTTTGTTATTAACCCAACCTACGATGAGATAGAAAAGGGAGATTTAGATCTAGTAGTTGCTGGTTCTCCAGATGGAGTAATCATGGTAGAAGCTAGAGCTAATCAACTACCAGAACAAGATATCATCGAAGCGATCGATTTCGGTTATGAAGCCGTATGTGATTTAATCGCTGCTCAACAGGATTTACTCGCTGAATTAGGAATAGAAAAAGTAAACGAACAACCACCAGCAGTAGATTCAACCCTAGAAAACTTTATTCGCGATCGTGCTACAGCCGCTATTAAATCAGTTCTCACTCAATTTGAACTCGACAAAAACAGTCGTGATAATTTATTAGATCAAATCAAAGAAAACGAAGTAATTGCCGTAATTAAGGAATTACCCGAAGAAGATCCAGTAAAAATTGCTGCCACTGCCGATAGTAAAATTGTCAGTAACGTTTTTAAAGACATTACAAAAGAACTAATGCGCCGTCAAATAGTAGAAGAAGGCGTCCGTGTAGATGGTCGGAAACTTCATGAAGTACGCCCGGTTTCCTGCCGTGTTGATGTCTTGCCAAAACGAGTACATGGTAGCGGTTTATTTAACCGAGGTTTAACTCAAGTTTTATCTGCGGTAACATTGGGAACTCCTGGAGATGCTCAAGAATTAGCTGATGATTTGCATCCAGAAGATGAAAAACGCTATTTGCATCACTACAATTTCCCGCCTTTTTCTGTAGGTGAAACTAAACCTTTGCGGGCACCAGGTCGTCGCGAAATCGGTCACGGGGCCTTAGCAGAAAAAGCTTTATTACCTGTCTTACCACCTCAACAAGAATTTCCCTACGTAATTCGAGTAGTATCAGAAGTTTTATCTTCTAATGGATCTACTTCAATGGGTTCTGTTTGTGGTTCTACTCTTGCCTTAATGGATGCTGGTGTACCTATTTCTAAACCCGTTAGCGGTGCGGCAATGGGGTTAATTAAAGAAGGGGAAGAAGTTCGCATTCTTACCGATATTCAAGGCATTGAAGACTTTTTAGGCGACATGGATTTTAAAGTAGCCGGAACCGATAGCGGAATTACGGCTTTGCAAATGGATATGAAATTAACTGGCTTAAAAATGGAAGTGATTTCTCAAGCTATCCATCAAGCTAAACCTGCCCGTTTACATATCCTAGAAAAAATGATGGAGGCGATCGAAACACCGCGATCGGAAATGTCAGTTTATGCGCCTCGATTATTAGTAATGAAAGTCGATCAAGAAGTGATTGGCTTAATTATCGGCCCAGGCGGTAAAACCATTAAAAACATTACCGAACAAACCGGCACAAAAATCGAAATTTCCGATGATGGTACTGTCACCGTTGGTGCTGTAGATTTAGAAAAAGCTAATCGAGCAATTTCGATGATTAAAAACCTCGTCCGTAAACTGAATGAAGGTGATGTTTATGTCGGTCGAGTTACTCGTATTATCCCCATTGGTGCTTTTGTAGAAATCCTACCAGGAAAAGAAGGTATGATTCACATTTCCCAACTAGCAGATTATCGCGTCGGCAAAGTAGAAGATGTGGTATCAGTAGGTGATGAAGTAATTGTAAAAGTACGGGAACTTGACAACAAAGGTCGCATAAACTTAACTCGTTTAGGCATACATCCTGACGAAGCCGCCGCCGCCCGCGCTAACGTAGGAAAGTGATAGTTTATCGGTTGTAGTTCATAGGTCATGGGTGATAAGGGTTAAGTAAAAAGCGAAAAGTAAAAAGTGATAAAATGAAAAGTGAAAAGTGATAAGGAAAAAATATATTTCCATCTTTTACTATTCACTGGTTACTTTTTCCCATGACCGATGAATAATTACCAATGAACTTTTTATTATACTTGAGGTATTTTACTTGTGTATCCAAGCTTTCAGCCCTACCGCCAAAAATTATCTAAGTCCCGTTATCTAAAAATCATAATTGGGGTATTGATAGAGCTTGGGCTTAGTGCGGGTCTTTGTCCAAATTGGCGTGTTACAAAGCGATCGATATCTTAGTAAAATTATTAAATATTTTTAAAGATTGATTAATTCTGCATAAAAGTTACAGATATTTCCCGATATAAATTTTAGACAAGATATTGCAGTTTACACTAACAGAGGAAAACCAGGGCATTTTAGCACCCTATAGACTTTCTCTTTTACTGCATCGGGTCTATTTTTGCAAGCAGATAATGGTACGATTACTTATTGGTAAAGCTGGAACGTATGACAAACAAATTCTTGTTTAGCTGTATAGCAGGGTTGATAGGTTTGGCGGCTGTGGGTACTAGCAATTTAGCTAATTCAGCTAATTCACCTCAAAAACTAAATGTTACATCACAGCAAATAGCACAGGAAACCACAGCACAAAATAATCAAAATCCTAAGTTTTCTGCCCTAGAAAAAGCTATTTTTGAGGAAACTAATCGAGCGAGAGTTAATCCTGCTTTCTATGCTGATTTAATTGAAAAACAACGTTCCTATTATGAAAATAACATTCTCAAAGTTCCAGGAAAAACACCTATCAGGACAAAAGAAGGCTTGATTGCAGTTGATGAAGCAATTACATTTTTGCGAAAAACCAAACCATTAGCACAACTCAAGTTTTCCCAAGGAATGTCGAAAGCATCACAAGAACAAGCAACTTGTTTACAAGATAAAAATCTATCCCATGACGGTTGTGATGGTAGCAAGCTTAATGAACGGTTAAATCGTTATGGTACTTTTTCTGTGACTGCTGGAGAAAATATTGCTGCTGGTTCACATACGGCTCAAGATGTGGTTATGCAGTTAATTATTGATGATGGTGTTCTTGATCGCGGTCATCGGGAAAATATCTATGAGCCGAAATTTAAAGTTACCGGGGTTTCTTGTAATTCTCATATCAAATACAAAACAATCTGTGTGATTAATTATGCAGGAGGATACAAAGAGAAGTAATAATAGGTGGTAATGGCTCTAAAATTTTCTGATTAAACTCGTTATGGAATGCGATCGCCTAATTCCAAGTTATCCAATTTCTCGGAAATGCGATCGCTATTATTTCTGATTTACCAGAAATATAATTTAATTATCGTTAGCAATTCTGGCTTTTTGACATTCTTGAATCCGTTCGATCGTCCCTACAGGAATAGCAGCAATTAACTGGCGAGTATATTCCTGTTGTGGCTGACGATAAATCATCTCAGCCGGACCGATTTCTTCAATTTTTCCTCGATTCATTACCACAATGCGATCGCTCATAAATTTTACCACCCCTAAATCGTGGGAAATAAAAATATAAGTTAATCCAAACTCCGCCTGTAATTCTTTTAATAAATTCAAAACCTGTGCCTGCACAGACACATCTAAAGCTGAAACCGATTCATCACAAATAATAAATTTTGGATTCAAAGCTAAAGCCCTAGCAATACAAATTCGTTGACGTTGCCCCCCCGAAAATTCATGGGGATAACGATGCATAGAATCAGGATTTAAACCCACTCTTTCTAATAAATAAGCGGCTCGATCGCGCCTCACCTGATAATTATTTCCCGACTTATTAATTAACAAAGGTTCCATCACCGCATCACCTATTTTCATACGCGGATTTAACGAACCAAAAGGATTTTGAAAGATAATTTGCATATCTCGCCGCAACCATCTTAATTTTTGTAAATACTCCTGATAATTGCGATATTTTTTTATAATATTTTTCGGATACCAAGCTGCAATTTTATCCTGCAACAAACCCCTATTTTCTCCCCAGGGTAACGTCACTTCTTCCCCAGCAAAAATCACCCGACCACCACTAGCAGGAATTAACTGCAACAAAGCCCTAGCTAACGTAGTTTTTCCACATCCAGACTCCCCCACTAACCCTAAAGTTTCTCCTGGATACACATCAAAAGAAACATTATTAACCGCATTAAAATAACGCTTAGTTTCCCCAAAAATTCCCCGTACCGGAAACGCCACCAAAAAATTTTGCACCGACAATAAAGGCGGTTTTTGCCGTAATTCTGCCAGCCTAAATGCCATATCTGTTGCGCTAATTTCTGCCCCTATTTTCTCTTGATTAGCTAATTTTTCCCTTATATTTATTTCGCCATCAGCCGAGGAAATAACCTCCATAAAATCGGAAACTGTAGGTAAATATTGTAACCGTTTATCTGGACGAGGACGACAAGCTAATAAACCTTTTGTATAGGGATGTTGTGGATTAGAAAAAACATCTAAAATTGAACCATATTCAACTATTTTACCTTGATACATTACCGCTACACTATCAGCTATTTCTGCAATTAAGCCTAAATCATGGGTAATAAATATCATCGACATTTGCCTGTGGTCTCGCAATTCCCGCAGCAAATCTAAAATTGCAGCTTGTACAGTTACATCTAAAGCCGTTGTCGGTTCATCTGCAATTAACAAAGAAGGATTGCAAGAAATTGCCATTGCAATCATTACCCGTTGAATTTGTCCACCGGAAAGTTCATGGGGATAGCGATTAAGAATAGCTAATTTTTGATTATTAATATATTGATTAATTTCTACTTCACTTTTATTTATGGCAATTGTTTTTTCTTCAAAATATCTTTGTTTTAATTGTTCATCACTAGCAAGAATTCTCACTTCTTGTAAACGGGCAATAGCTTGCCTTCTTGCCTCTGTTTCCGATACATCTTGATGCTGTTTAATTGCTTCTATAAGTTGATACCCTATGGTAAAAACAGGATTAAGGGAACTCATGGGTTCTTGAAAAATCATGGAAATTTGACCGCCTCGATATTGCTGCATTTTCTCTGGAGATAATGACAACAAATCGATAGCTTCGGAATTTTGGCTATTATCCGAGATGCCTTGAAACCAAATTTCGCCCTGAGTTTTTCCTGGTGTGGGGACAAGTCCCATGACTGCCAGGGATGTAACAGATTTACCAGATCCTGACTCCCCAACAATTCCGATAGTTTGTCCTCGTTTTACTTGAAAGGAAATGCCATCAACAGCTTTTACTAAGCTGCCATCCTCTGTAGGAAATTGTACGTAAAGATTGCGAACGTCTAATAATGTTTGGGTCATGGGTAGAAAAGGTTAGCAATTTGGGTATTTATAAAATTGATCTAAATTTTAACCTTTATATTGGATTTCTTCGGGATTTTATGCCCATTTTCTTAGTTAGCTGGTATTTTTCCGTTTTCAAGATTAATAAACTACATATACTAAATAATAAAATAAGATAATAATAATCAAAATTTCTAACACCATGATTCCAGAAACTAGGTTTTTCCGGATAACCCCGGTTTCTCATAGAAACCGGGGTTCTTTTTTTAAGAAGCGTAAACTTTTCGATAATATGCTTGATACTCTGGGGAAA
>CAWUOF010000108.1:0-9960 GCA_963923765.1 uncultured bacterium
CTCCTGGTGCTTTTACTTCCGTGCGGATACCTTGACAGGTTAACTGTTCCCCTGTAATTTGACATAAACTTTTTAGAATTTCTGGCACACCTTGGCTAAAATCAAAGCGTTTTAACTCGCTAGTAACAGCAGCATCGGCAGTTTGTCCAATTAATCTTAATTCTTTGATTTGTTCGGGATTAATTATTTTCCAATTTAAAGCAATAGTATCATTTTGACCAGCATCATACAGAGGTTTAACCGAAGCTAATTCAATAATTTTCGGAGCAGGCATACCTAAAATTTTAATAGTATCTGTTTTTGCCGACTCCAGAACAACTCCTTTACCCTTTTTAGAAAAAGTAGTAATTTCAAAAATATAATCACCAGCTTTGCGGGCATCTGTAGGCACCCTTTCACAAGTTAATATTTCTTTGCTAGTACATAACTTTTCTAATTCGGTGGGAATGCCTTGGTTAAAATCATAAACCTTTACTGGATTTTTAACCGAACCATCCGGAGCGCGTCCAATAATTCTAACTTCTTTTAATTGTTCTGGATTAATAATTTTCCAGTTTAATAAAATAGGTTCTCCTTGGTCGGTGAGCGAAGCCGAACCGCCAGATTTATCCGTAGTTTCTGTACTGGTATTTAGTAAATTATTTGGAGAATTTGGCGAAACTGGGGCGGTATTTTCCCCTGGTTTATTTTCTGAAATAGGTATAGTAGAGGTATTAATTTTAGATTCTTGATAAACAGGTTTAACCGAAGCAAATTCAATCACCTTCGGTTGGGAAAAAGCAATAATTTTAATAACGTTAGTTTTGGCTGTTTCTGCTGCTAAACCTGTATTTTTTTTGGGAGTTACAGTAATTTCAAAGGTATATTCCCCAGGTTGACGAGCATCGGTTTTTACCTTTTGGCAAATTAATATATTTTTGATACCACAATAGGGTTTTAAATCATCAGGAATACCTTTATTAAAGTTATATATTCTAGGTTGTACTGTAGCATTACCGTCCCCAGACTGACCAGTAATTTTTATAGTATCAATCACACTGGGATTATTCACCTTCCAGTTTAAAGCAATAAATTCACCATCCGCTTCTTGATATAAATTATCATGAGACTGGAATTCTACAACTTTGGCAGGTTCTTGAGGCTTAAAAAATGTCCACCAAATAGCGAAAACTAACAAACCAATACTACCTAAAACCGCCAGAAATATTAACCAAAATTGCCACCAAGGGCGAGCTTCCCATATCAAAGTTCCTTGGAGGCGATCGGGAGGTAAAGGTAATTTTTTAGTATCCTCTAACTGCACCAAAAAACTTAATATCCTCACCGTAAAAGCACGTTTTTTATTATTAGGTTGTACCTGTAAAGAAACTATTTGGGATGATTGGGGTAATAAACTAATTGAACTAGGATTAAGAGTATAGGTACAAAATTCTTCCTCATCGGAACTTTGGGCACTAAGGGCAATTTCTCGGATAGTATTACCAGAATTATTAACTTTTATCTCATATAACCCTGGCATTTTTTTAACTTTACTAACAATAGTCCGAAATTCGGCTGTAACTAAATACAGGGGTGGAATTTTTAAATAAATTGTATCTAAAAGAATTAAATCTGGATTATTAGCAGAAGTTAAACGTAAAGTTGGAAAATAATTTCCCGCCCAAACTTCCATAGGCGGATGCATAACTAAAATAATTTGTCCCTTTGCCCCTGGGTTTAAATCCAATCCACCATCATTGGTAACTATTCCTGGTGTTGCGATATTTTCTGGATAGCGGATAGTAAACCAATTGTTATCTAAATCTTCACAAGTTAAGCGAAAGCGATCGACTCTATCAGAACGATTATGTACTATAGCAGTAAACTGTAACATTCCCCCAGGTTGAATAATTGTAGGAGACTGGGGATTAGTTAAAGGTTGAATATTAAAAGTTGGGTCATTAACTCGTATTGTATCCCAAACCGAAGGTAAAACCTGGATTCGGGCTTGATGTTTGATGGGTGTATCTTCGGGATAATGAACCGGAGCATCTATAATAATCGCATAATTATAAGTACCTGATAAAGTTTCTGGGGGAACTTGAATTTTAAAAATTACTTCACTGCTTTGTTTGGTTCCCAATGCCAAGCGATCGTAATAATTAGTAGCCCATTCCCGAATCTTTTGGGAAGTATCATCAATATAAACATCTATTAAGGCATTTTCATCCCCCTGATTATTAACAGTTATACTAATATCAAAACCACTCCCAGCAGTTACCGCATAATCACCAGAAGGATTAAAAATTATAGCCAGGGGTTTACCCTTATGTTCATTATCTACCAGCCTTGTATCCTCACCACCAATTTTATAGCGTAATTCACCTGTTAATAGACTTTCTATAATTAAACCTTGTTGCACTAAAGGCTCCAACAAAGCTATTATTTCAGTCTCTGTTGTACCGATTAACGTTATAATTTCCGCAAGTCTGACATCCCGTTTATGGCTGCTCATCCAGTCCAGAATATCTCGCTGGGAATCCGATAAATTGCGCCAATCCGCCGGGGAAATATTAGCGATTAGTTGATATTGACTGACATCTGTAGAATAGATATCTGGATTAAAACTTTGCCTTGTCATTTTTTAGAATTCTCCAGGCTATTTAAAAACTTAAATTGTCTGTAAAAAAAATATTTTCTACTATTTATCGCATTTTTCTTGGGGAATTTTTTCTATATAATTCATGCGTACTTGGGTGTCTTTATTACCACTAGCAATATAAATATATTTACCAACGGTTCTAGTATCTACAGTGGTAAAAGGTTCATCAACCTTAGCGATTTGTATTCCTTGTAAAAATCGAGGCGATCGCTTGCCTTCGGGTGTAAGAGGCCAAAACACAATTCGACCATCATCACCACCAGTTACCAAATAACAACCATCAGAAGTTAAAGAAGTTGAACGTACCGCCTTACCACCATGTCCATCTTGCCAGCTATCGAGAATTTCGCATTCTTTATTATCCTCTAAACACTTTTCCATATTCCACAAAGTAATATAACCTTGATTGTCAGACACCGCCATGTGATTAGAATTATTCCGAGCAATTTGAATACTATTAATATATTCATCTTGTCCACCTTTTGGTTGATTACTCACCACCTTAACAGTATCCTTTTGCCAATTCCAAAGATATAACTGTTTATATCTACCACCAACAGCTAAATAAATATCTTCCTTACCAACACGACTCACACTATTAACCGCAAAATCAAACTGATGCTTACGAAAAACATAAGGATTACGACTAGGATTATTGGCAATATCAGAATCAACATTCCACACCAATGCTAACCCGCTACCATGACCAGTAAATAAATAGCGTCCATCACTACTATATCTAATAGAAAAAATCCGATCGTCTTTTTGGTAAAAGAAAGAACTTATCGGTTTTGTAGTAGGTGTAATAGCTCCCCAAAGTTGAATTTCACCATTTTCTAAACCTACTGCTACTATCCTATCTCCCAAAGGATTATAGCGCAGCACCCGCCCCGCTTTAGTAGTAACTCCTAAAATACCTTCCTCTTGATTAGCAACAGGATTAAAAAAGCCATTAACATCCCATCTTCTGATAGTTTCATCATCAGAAATCGTAATTAACTTATCCCCAACACCATTAAATTGCACAGCATTAACCGACCTTTGATGTCCCCAATAAGAGTTATCCGGATTCATCCAGGAAGCTGCCCAGAGTAAATATAATATTCCTGCCACTCCCAATATCTGTAACCATATCGGAAAAAGAGGCATAACCCGTAACTTTAAAAACACCGTTTCATTCTTAATATTTACCCGTTCATCTGTTACTTTTGCCTTAACTTGAAACAATATATTTCTTGCCAAACCTAACCAGGGGCGATTTTTTTTCACCACCAATTCTAGGCTGTTTTTTTCTCCTAAATTAATTTCTATTTCTGGGGGTATAGCTTCAAAGCTGTATTTTTTAATATTTTCTCCTGACCATTCAATACTGGCTTTTACTGGAATATTAGCATCATTATCAAAATTAATTTTGTAGGTAGCAGAGTTATTTTTCCACCACATTGACTTACTAACTTGTTTATCCGGTAAAATATTTGCTGGTGGATGACAATGTAACCTTACATATCCACTAGCTAACACATCTAAAACACCAGAAACAGTAGAAGAAATACCTTGTTCCTGAGTAGCTTCAATAGTGAACTGGTAGGGCTGACAATTTGCTTGACTAGGAACAGGTATTTGGCAAGCAAAACTCGTTTCTATTATACCTTTAGGGGGAATTTGTAAGTTTCTTTGGGAGCCTTCTACTAACCAAGAAACATCTATACCTAAAAAGCGTAGGTTAACAACAGTTGGCAATTGACTAATATTTTCAATCCGAATAGGTATTTCCACCAAATCTTGGGGTTTTACTGGAAACTTTTTTACAGGCAATTCTAATTTTACAGGTACGATTTTTGTACCTTGTTCTAAAACTAAACGTATAACTTCCCTTTCTTGTTCGGCTAATTCTATGGAAAATATCCTGACAGTTAGATTTATTGTGCCTACAAAACCGGGCAGGGGGGAGTCAATAATAGTTACATGGAAATGAGTTTTATCTCCTGGTGGTTTTTTGGAGCTAATTTCTGGGGAAAGGGTGTACCAGCGAAAATCATTATCTGCTGCACCTGGGGCAATTAATTCTATTTGAAAACTGGCGAAGCGTTCGCTGTTGTTTATGACGCTTACTTCAAAAGATACAAAGTCTCCCCCTGGCTTGAATATAAGTTCAGGTGTTGAAATATTAGTTTCTATATAATGTTGTGTTTTCATTAAATTATTCTCCTACTCAAAAATAAATTAATCTTTAATGTCGCACTTTTCCTGCGGCATTCGCGGTAACAAATCTAACCGCACCTGAGCATCTCTATTACCACTAGCAATATAAATATTTTTACCCCCACTTTTTATATCTACACTGTTAAAGGGTTTAGGAACCGAATGTATAACGATACCCTGGGAATATCGAGGCGAACGTTTACGCTCAGAACTCAAAGGCCAAAGTACCAATCTACCATCATCACCAGCACTAGCTAAGTAACAACCATTGTCGCTTAAAGATACCGATCGCACCGCTTTACCACCATGCCCATCTTGCCAGCGATCGATAACTTCACAAGACTTGTTCCCCTCTAAACACCTCTGCATATTCCACAATGTAATATAACCTTGATTATCCCCCACTACTAAAAAATTAGAATTATTTAACGATTTATTAATGCTTTGGATGTAATCATCCTGCCCCCCTTGTATGTTCTCACTAAAACTCTTGATTGTATCTTCCCGCCAATCCCATATCATTAACTGATTATACCTACCACCAATCACTAATTTTCTATCTTCTTTTCCTGCTAAACTTAGCGCGGAAATTGCAAAATCCATTTTCTTTTGTTTCAATAAAGTTGGGGTACCAGTCGGATTGTTAGCGGTGTCTAAGTCTACCCCCCACATTGCTACTAAACCACTGCCATGACCGCTAAATAAGTAACGAGAGTCAATGGTATATTTCAAGGCAAAAACTCTGTCATCTTTCTGATTAAAAAATGTGGTTATTGGCTTTTTATTGTCTTTAGAAGCTAACCAAAATTGTATTTCTCCGTTTTCTAAACCGACGGCTACTACTTTGTTTCCTACTGGACTATAATCTACTACTCTAACTGCTTTTTTAGCGAATCCTAATGTGGCTTCCTGGGGATTAGTCAAAAGATTAGTGAAGCCATTAATATCCCATTTAATAATTTTTTGGTCATCCGAAACGCTAACTAATTTATTACCAAGTCCGTTAAACTGGACAAAGTTAACTGATAAATTATGTCCCCAATAAGGATTACTGGGATTTAACCAAGAACTCCACCAAGCAGAATACAAAACTAAACCCACAATACCTAATTGTAAAAAAACCGGTAAAATCGGCTTCACTTGCAAATTTAATAGTTGACTTTCTCGCTTGATTTCAATGTTTCGATCGCTTATTACCGCTTTCACCGCAAACTGAAATTTCTGCCCTAAACCAAACCAATGACGACGCTTATTTACTAATACCTGTAATTCTGGTTTTTCCCCAATACCAACTGTTATTTTTTCCGGAATAATTTCCAATTTTAATTTTTCTAAACCTTCCCCTTCTACTTCCCAACTAATTTCTTCCTGTAAGTTACTTAAGTTTTGAATATTTATATTATATTGAGCCGGCCTCGGTCTTTTCCAAAACCGCCACCTATCGGAATCATTAGGAAAGATTTGTTTTAAAGGACTATAAGAAAATTCAATACAACCTTTGGCTAATATTTCTAATATTCCTTTAACTTGGGAATAAACGTTTTCATTTTGACAAGATTCTATGACGAATTCTAACAACCCACTAACAACTTGAACCGGTGGCGGTATCTGACAAATAAAAACTGTTTCTACTGTACTTTTTCCAGCTAACTGTAATATTCTTTTGTCTCCTTCTACTAACCAAGATTTATCAATTCCTAATAAGTTCAAATTTACTGCTGTGGACTGTTGACTAATATTTTCAATTCGTACAGGTATTTCTATTAAACTCTGGGGAGAAACTTGAATTTTTTTGACTGGCAATTCTAGTTTTACGGGAATAATTTTTGTTCCTTGTTCTACAATCAAACGTAAAACTTCTCTTTCTTCTTGTTGTAATTCTACTGAAAAAATCTTTACGGTTAAAATCATTGTTCCTACAAAACCTGGCACTGGGGAATCATTAATTTCTATATGAAAATGCGTACTGTCACCTGGCGGTTTTTTGGAACTGATTTCTGGTGTTAAGCTATACCAACGAAAGTTATTACTTTCTGCTTTACCAGGAGCTATTACATCTATTTGAAAACTGGCAAAGCGATCGGTTAAATTTACAATATCCACATCAAAACCAACAGAATTACCCCCCGGTTTTAATAACAATTCTGCTACAGAAATTTCAGATTTAATAAAACTTGTCGTCTTCATTTCCCCATTCTCCTATTTAAAATTACCCAAATTATTGTTAAATTTATAATGTAGAATGAAGAATTTAGAATGAATATTTTAGATTTTAGAATTGGATTATTTAATTTTAGTATTTACTTTTTGTACATTCTACATTCTATATTCTACAATTATTCATTTTTAGTATTTGCTTTTTTCTACATTATTCTACATTTTAAATTCTACTGTCTACAGTTTAAAACACCTCCCAACTCATCTATTAAATTAAACAAATCTAATTACAAAAATCAATAACTAACACATACAATCTTTAAACCTGCTCGTTAATTATTAACCTTCCGAAATATCTCCCCCTTTATTTCGCGCATTTCTAGCCCTGGCTTGCAAGTCTTTTAAATAATCTATATCTAAACCGCCCTTATTTCGTCCTTTCCCCCTAGCCAAGTTCACTTCATGTAATACTTTTTCTAATTGTTCTTTCAAACGCTGTTCCCGGAAGAAAAATTCCCGAATCATCGCTTGAAAAACCCGCCCTAATTGCCCCAATTCGTCAGTTCTACGAGCAATTTTATCTAAACTTTTTATATCAGGTTCCTTGCCTTCTGTTACTTTCAAGTTATCTGCACTAATATTTTTTGCCATCATTACTATCGGTCTTAAGGTATCAACAATGGTTTTCATCAATAAATTAATTACTATTAAAGTTATTACAAATATACCGACAAAAATTTGCATGGTTAAAGATAAATATTTTTTCTGTACATCTATTACTTCCTGTGCTGGTATAAATAGCATTTGCGCCCCTACAATTTCATTTAGTTTCCAACCAAAACCACCTTTATCGCCATAAGTAGCTATTAAGTTTTTGGGTGCAACATCGGGTGTACTATGACAGCGCAAACATTTGGGTGCAGTAATTTGAATAGGTATGGCGGTATAAAATATTTTCTGCCCTGCCAAGTTCCGAAAACCTTGTATTTTTTTCAGGTTATTATCTTGGCGAAATTTCTCTACAATTTCTGCTTCAAATTCATCGGCTTTATCCCGCAAATTTGTCGGATTTAAGGTTGCATCTTTATAAAACATATTTTGATAATCAGAATTTTTTCTCATAATTTCAAATACTTCTCTAACTGCATAAGCAGGTATCGACTCCGGTATAAATTTTTTTTCTGTTTCGGCTCTGACTGCCAAAATAGGATTTACCTGGGTATTAGTATATGCCCTAACTGAATTCATTGATTCCATTAACAATAAACTTTTGTTGGAAATATCTCGTTGAGCTTGTTTGTCTAAGGCATTAGATAAAACTATTCCTGCAAAAATAATGCTAGTTAAAAAAACCAGTGCTACTAATAAACTAAACTTATGGGCTAAACTTAATCTTTTCAACACAATTATATTTCTCCCTGATTTAATAGAATGTAGAATTTAGAATTTAGAATGTAGAATTTAGAATGTAGAATTTAGAATTTAAAATTAGGGTATTGAATTTTAGTGGTTGCTTTTTCTATATTCTACATTATTCTACATTCTAATTTTCTATTTTAATAACATTACCCTTTGTCTTCTTGTCCAAGCATAATGAAGAATATTCACTCCTAATTCTTGAGCGTTTCTAATGGTTTCCCGCGATAAAGATAATAATTCATCTAAACCCCAACCACTGGATAAATCCCCAATAATTACCATAATTCCAGGACCTGTCAAAAACTCCATTGTATCGTCGTTTACACTCTTGAAATTCGCGAATAAAAAAGGCTGAGAACGCAAGGGGTTATCACGACTAATTCCTTGCTTTAATTGAGTACCCAAGTTGGTTGCTAAATTATTGTAATAATTATAAATATTAACATAATGATCCTCTAATTCAGTTTCAATCGCAGCTAATTCCGCTTGTAAACTTTCCCGCATATTCCCTTTGTCACCAGCAATATCCCCATCACTCGTATTCAAGCCATCAATAGCATCCTGCAATGGCAATTTAATTTTTTGTAATTTCTCAATCTGAGTATCTTTGACAGGAACTTCAATTAAAATCATTCCCCCAGAAGCTAAATATAATTTTAAGTTTTCTACTTCTTGTTCTTTAATTGTCATGGCATGGGGTTCTGTTATCCACAATACATCACAATTTAAAATACTATTAACTTCTGTTTCTGATTCCAAATTAACTTTTACTACTTTTGTTTCTGCCTGGAAAAAAGAGTACAAACCGGGCAGCGATCGCAACAAATAACCCACATTAACTACAGCCTGGTCACAAGCTACGTTATAATTATCAGCTACCGCTACTCGTACTATCCCTTCTGGACGAGAAACCACCATCTGGCGAAACCTTAAGTCGATCGCATTAGACCCAGGGAAAAAAACGTCCTGGGGAATTTCTAAACTTAAATTCTTGTTTTTATTTTCTTCATCATCTTCGCCAGTATGTAACAAAATCCGACAAACTTCGATTTCTTTGTCATTAGGAGGTACACTCTTTTCGTCTATCCGAAAAGTTTCCTGCACAATTTCTCGCTGTTCCTGACTTTGTAAATTATCTGGATCTACATAACTAATTACTAAATAAATTAATAAGCTTTCCCCAGGTAAAGGATTGGTGGTTATCCGAAAGTCGATCGCTGAAGCGACTATAATTGGATTACCAAAAACATCGATCGCTATACCAGGTTGAATTTGCACCCAACGATTATCACGATAAACTGACGACACATTATCAGGTGGTGCAATTAAACGTACACCCAAGCCACAAACAATACCAGGCTGCTGTAAAGACTGAAAATGAATATTTTGCCGACGACGATGATAATCATGGGCAACTTGCCATAACTTAGCATTAATCATCAAACCATCAGTCACCATCAAACGTTCCAAAGATTCGATCGACGGCGGCGGAAAAGAAAAACTCATAATATTTTACTCCTTGATAAGAATTGGGCATTGGG
>CAWUOF010000109.1:0-9902 GCA_963923765.1 uncultured bacterium
TCCTGAATTTTCCATGAAGTATATGCAAATTTTGCATAGGTTTTTATAAATCGGGGTATTTCTTTAATATATGTTACTTTTACCTTAATAGAAGTTAAATGTTATGGTGGGCATTGCTCAATTTATCGCTGGAATTCCACATTTTTTCTTAATTAAAATAAAAATATTATAATTTTTAATAGATTTTTATCTAATCAGAATTACCTAGAAAATTAGTATTAAAATACTTGATAAAATTGGGGTGCTTTTATGATGCTAAACTTATTTAGTATTACCATAAATTATGATATCGTTTTAATTTATAAATGATGATATAAACAGATAATATAAATAAAAAATAACCTAACTAATGATTAATTAAAATCAGGGTAAATGGTAATATTATAGAAGGAATATCGCCGACGGTTTAATAAAAATTATTTATCAAAAATTTAATGAAAGTAAATATTAATACAATTGGAAATTAACCCCAAAATAATATCTAATTACAAACTAACAATTAGACAAAGTAAAAGGGTTTCCGTCCATTCAACAACAGCGCCATAGGTATCGCCAGTATGACCACCTAATTTATAATTAAACCAAGCACCGGTTAAAATAGCGATCGCACAACCACCTAAAGCCATCCCTACAGCTACCAGCCAGCGATTAGGTTCTAATAAAATTTGTATTCCACTTAAAGTCAACAATAATAATAAACCAGGTAATAAATCCAGGGGAGAATTAAGGGCTACCTTATGAATAGCACCTTTACCATTAGCTTTTAAATAGGGATAGCGGACTATAGCTACTAACTGCCCCCAGCGTCCCCATCCTGCGGCTGCCATAAAAGCCAGCCCAGAATAGGCTTTAATATCGTATATAGCAGCAGTTTTCAGCAATAATAAAGCAACAGCCGCCATAGCACCAAAAGCGCCTGTAACACTATCAGACATTACTTCTAAGCGCCGTTGGGGGTCAGGCACCGCTAGACCATCGGCGGTATCCATGACACCATCTAAATGTAGTCCACCAGTAATACCTATCCAACTGACGACTACTAAAGCCGATCGGGTAAAAGCTGGCATTCCTAATAGGTATAGTCCAGTATCTAGTAATCCGAGTATGGCCCCAATTCCTAGCCCTATTATGGGTGCGACACGGGCAATACCGCGAAACTCTAAAGTCCAAGATATGGGAACTGGTAAGACGGTATAAAAAGCGATCGCTGCCGCTATTGCTTTTCCCCAACTTTTCCATATAAGATTACCTGTTTCTTGCGACTGTCGATCGTTTGTCATAAAAATAACGAATTTTATCTTAAAAAGGGATACCTGGATTGACTAACCTATGCCAGAATTGTAACGAAGATATTTGTAGAAAATCTTTACAATTCTTTTTTGCTATTATTCCCATCAGGTTTATTTGATGGCATTAAGGATAGGAATTTATACTAGAGGTTTGTGTACTATGAGTTACGAAACATCCCACACCTGGAGTCCTGCACCTTGTATTATAGATACTGGCATTATCGTTAATAAACGTGATATGCGAATGTTATTAGCAGATTTGGGCCATGTTAAATATGTTCATACCCAAGATGGTCAGCAGCAAAGTGCTGGGGAAGGCTATGTATTAGAAGTTTTTGCCGATCGCGATCGCTCAACTCTTGTCGCTAATCATGCTTTATATTTAAATGTATATAGTTTTGATTACTTAGAGCTTAATCCATCTCCTAATCAAGAAACTTGTTTTGATTTAATTCAAGATACCCGTAAATTACGTTTAATTCCTTTGTCTAATCCTCTACAAAATCAATTTTCCCGTAGTCTTGATACTTCAGCGTTAGACTCTGTAGTAACTCAAGTTCTCTCTTCGGACTGGGATGCTCAAATGGAAGATGAAGGAGATTATTCTTTTTAAGAAGTATTTATTTATAATTTATTCATAGCTATTGGTGATTTCCTATTAGCTAGTAGAGAATTGCGAAAAAAAGCAGAAAATTAGGCAATAAAATAGGATATTTGTGATAATTTGTTCCAAATTTTTACCTAATTTATTAAAATAGTTTTTTTCTACACAAC
Source organism: uncultured bacterium (assembly GCA_963923765.1). Lineage (GTDB taxonomy): Bacteria > Cyanobacteriota > Cyanobacteriia > Cyanobacteriales > CAWUOF01 > CAWUOF01. The sequence continues at coordinate 2,064 of CAWUOF010000109.1, forward strand.
AATAGCTACGGATTAGCCATTGTTAAATATTAAACAATGACAAATGCATAATAAATTTAGCTTTCAATGTCAGGCTGGCTGTAGTCACACAAGGGCGCGATCGGGAATATTTGCTACTCCTCATGGAATAGTAGAAACACCTCGATTTATGCCTGTAGGTACTTTAGCTAATGTAAAAACTCTAACACCTGCCCAATTAAAAGATACTCAAGCGCAGATGATTTTAGCTAATACCTATCATCTGCACTTGCAGCCAGGAGAAGATATTGTGCTAGGTGGTGGGGGTTTACATAAATTTATGGCCTGGAACGGGCCAATCTTGACTGATTCCGGAGGTTTTCAGGTATTTAGCCTCAGCGAGATGCGGAAAATTACCGAAGAAGGGGTAAAATTTCGTTCTCCCAAGGATGGGCAAATTATTAATTTAACTCCAGAGAGATCGATCCAAATTCAAAATACTCTGGGGGCTGATGTAATTATGGCTTTTGATGAATGTCCCCCCTATACGGCTAGTCGGGAAGAAACGATCGAAGCTACCGATCGCACCTATCGTTGGCTAAAACGTTGCATTGCAGCACATCAGCGCTCAGATCAAGCTTTATTTGGTATAGTGCAAGGGGGTATTTATCCAGATTTACGAGTAAGTGCGGCTCAAGCTTTGGCAGAATTAGATTTACCTGGTTATGCTATTGGGGGTGTTAGTGTCGGGGAACCCCCAGAATTAATCGAAAAAATAGTTAATGTCACCGCGCCCCATCTACCAGAAAATAAACCTCGTTATTTAATGGGAGTGGGTACTTATCGAGAAATGGTACAGGCGATCGCGGCGGGAATAGATTTATTTGATTGTGTTATACCTACCCGTTTAGCCCGTCATGGCGCTGCTTTGGTAGCGGGCGATCGATGGAATCTTAAAAATGCTTGTTTTCAAAGAGATTTTACCCCCCTAGATGCCAATTGCCCCTGTTATGCTTGCCAAAATTTCACTCGCGCTTATATTAGTCATCTGGTACGAAGTCAAGAAATTTTAGCCTATACCCTGCTGTCTATTCATAATGTCACAGAATTAATTCGCTTTACCCAGCGTATCCGGGCTGCTATTTTTGCAAATACCTTTGTCCAAGAATTTTCTTCGTGGCTACTGCCAACACCTTCTTCCCAGTGATACAGTTTATGTTAAAATTCGTTTCGTTTATTAGAACTGTGTTGGAGAGGTTTATAAATGGAAGCCCTATTGCTTTTAGCCAAATTGCCAGAAGCCTATCAAATCTTTAACCCCCTGGTGGACGTACTGCCTATTATCCCTGTGTTTTTCCTCCTACTCGCCTTTGTGTGGCAAGCCGCTGTGGGTTTTAGGTAAATTTATCTACCAGTTTGGCATAGGGAAAAGTGAAAAGTGAAAAGTAACAAGTGAAATTCCTGATTCACTTTTCCCTATTTTTTAAAAAAATATTGCCCGGAGAATGGGAAACAGTAGAAATTTGCAAAGATTTTTTATACTAATAGGTTTATTATTAGATTTTTCCAGATAATTCTACTATTTCCATTTTTTGAGATTTAGGTTTATTTGCGATCGCTAATAGTCTTTTTAAATGCTGGGCGATCGGCAATGCGTTTCATGTATTCTGTGATGGCTGGATAATCGCTTAAGTCTATTTTGAGTATGACAGGAATATATGCCAAAATGGAAGCAACAGCTATATCTGCTACCGTGAGAATATTGCCCAGTAAGAAAGTTTGACCTTCTAAAATCTTATTAAGAGTGGTCATTAATTTTGGCATTTCTCGATCGCGGTTAGCCTCGACAAAAACTCCTGACCATAATGTAGAATTTGCAAATAATACCCACTGGGTTAATACACATTTTTGCTCGATCGAAAGCGGTGGCTTACCATATTTTTCTGCTAAATAAAGTAAAATTGCGCCTGATTCCCAGATAATAAATTCATCATCCACCAGTCCTGGTACTTTGCCAAAGGGGTTTATCGCTAAATATTTTGGCTGTAAATGTTCTCCCGCTTTCATATCTAAGAGAACAAATTCATAATTTAAGCCCAATTCTTCTAAATACCATTGGACTATTGAAGCACGGCTACGAGAACCACCATACAGTTTCAACATAAACTATATTCCAAATACAATCCTATTAGTTTTTTTAGGCACATCTCATAGTTGCAAAAAACTATATTTTAACTATGCAAATATTATAGTATTTTTATTTATAGTCTACGAAGAGCGCTGTCATCGCAATAACGTTTTTTACAATTTTGAGATGCATTCAATTTTTTTGGATAAATTTGCAGGTAATATTAATAGCTAGTTTTTTATTAAAATAGCTATTTACGTTACCTTTGTTACCTTTGTATTCAAAAATTAACCTACCAGTGTACTGACTTGTTGTTGTAACAAACTCGCAAATAATTTTAGACCATCAGTACTACCTAAAATAGCGTCGGCAGCACGCTCTGGATGGGGCATCATACCTAAAACATTGCCTTGAGTGTTGCAAATTCCAGCGATATTATTTAAAGAGCCATTGGGGTTAGCAACTTCGTTAATTTCGCCAGTATTTGTACAATAACGGAAAACAACTTGACCGTTATTTTCAATTGCTGTGAGGGTATCAGTATCTGCGTAGTAACGCCCTTCTCCGTGAGCAATTGGTAGAGTAATAATTTCTCCTGTTTTGTAGGTTTGTGTCCAAGGTAAATTATTTTGTGCGACTTTTAAAGGTACACGATCGCAGATAAAATGTAAATCGCGATTTCTAATCAGGGCACCTGGTAATAATCCAACTTCAGTTAGAACCTGGAAACCATTACATATACCAATAACAAATTTACCTTGTTTAGCGTGTTCGACAATCGATCGCATGACGGCAGAAAAACGAGCGATCGCGCCACAGCGTAGATAATCTCCGTAACTAAAACCACCAGGAACTACTATAACATCTATATCAGAAATATCAGTATCTTGATGCCAAACCATGCGAGTTGGTTGTTTGAGTAGATCGCGAGTGACATAGACCACATCTCGATCGCAATTAGAACCCGGAAATACTACCACTCCAAATTTCATTTTTTACCAACAGCTTAGAAAAAAACAACTATAGAGAAAAATTCTAGCCAAGCTTTATCCTGCAACAGCGGCGGCTAATTCAGTTATTTCAAAGCGATAATTTTCGATCACCGGGTTAGCTAGGAGGCGATCGCACATTTGATCTAATTGTTGCCCTGCATCTTCCTTGGAATTTGCTGTTAGAGTTACTTCAATATATTTACCAATTCTGACTTGTTCTACATCGTAACCCAACTGAGTTAACCCTGATCGCACCGCTGTCCCGGCTGGATCCAAAACCGAGGGGCGGAGAGTAACATAGATTTTAGCCTGATATTTTTGAGTCACAGTTATGCCTCAACAAATAATATTTGATATTAAGGTAATTTAACTTTCAGGTATTGCCATTCTGAAAAGAGTTAATTAAGAATTTAGCAAAACCTGGTTTTACCCAAATCGGTATAATAACACGGGTGGGAGAGTAATTTCTAATTTTTCACCTTAAAAATTGCTAAAATTCCTAAAAAGTTATATTTAACTACATTAAGGAAAACTAATAATATTGCCATGACAGCCCGCCCTACTCGTAGTCAGAAATTAATTTTAAATTTACTCCAGAGCCTTAACCGGGCACTTTCGGCCCAAGATATTTATATAGAATTGCGTAACCGTAATCAAAATATGGGACTAGCAACTATTTATCGTTCTTTAGAAGGATTAAAAATAGCAGGTTCCCTGCAAGTGCGAACCTTAGCAACAGGAGAATCACTTTATAGTTGTATGCATGAAGATCAACATCATCTTACCTGTGTGCAATGTGGCAGATCAATTACTATTAATGAATGTCCTGTACATGATTTAGAAAATCAGTTACAAGATTTACATCAGTTTAAGATTTTTTATCATACTTTAGAATTTTTTGGCTTGTGCGATCGATGTTATTTAGATCAAGCAGCAGAATAAATAGAACAATGTATGATAAACACATCCTGTTTTACTCAAAAAATTAGGGTGGAATAATTGATTATCCACCCTAAAAAATTAACTATTAACTATTAACTATTAACTAATAGCTATTAGTTTTTTATGTAATCTTGCAAAGCTTTAACATCCAAAGGTTCAGATTTCAAAGCACGAACAGCAGCAGCAGTAGCTTTAGCGCCGGCAATAGTCGTGATAATAGGAATCTTGTAAGTTAAAGCACTACGGCGAATTAATCGCCCTTCATTACGGGCACTTTCACCAAAGGGAGTATTAATAATTAAATTAATCCACCCATTTTTAATCCAGTCGAGAATATGGGGACGACCTTCGCTAAGTTTTAGCACCAATTCTACATCTATATCATGTTGGCGCAATACTTTGCGAGTACCAGCAGTGGCAACAACACGGAAGCCTAAATCAAGAAATTCTTTAACTACCGGTACGGCGGCTTCTTTATCTTTATCACTCATGGAAATAAAGACTGTACCCGACATAGGTAAACGGGAACCTGCGGCTAATTCTGCCTTGGCAAAAGCATGACCGAAATCAGAATCAATGCCCATTACTTCCCCAGTCGATCGCATTTCTGGGCCGAGAATTGTATCTACTCCTGGGAATTTTTCAAAGGGTAAAACGGCTTCTTTTACAGCAATATGTTTAGGGAGAATTTCATCAGTTAATTTTACTTGTTCTAAAGTTTCTCCTGACATAATGCGAGAAGCAAGTTTAGCTAGGGGAACACCAATAGCTTTAGAAACAAAAGGCACAGTTCGAGATGCACGAGGATTTGCTTCTAAAATATAAACTTGGGTTTTATTGCCGTTGTTACCTAACTGTATTGCGTATTGAATGTTAATTAATCCAATTACTTTTAGGGCTTGGGCGAGTTTTACTGTCCACTCACGAATAGTGGTTAAAACATCATCAGCTAGAGAGGTATAAGGTAGGGAACAAGCGGAGTCGCCAGAGTGAATACCTGCTTCTTCGATGTGTTCCATAATGCCACCGATAACTACTTTTCCTGTGGTGTCAGCTATGGCATCTACATCAACTTCGATGGCGTTTTCCAGGAATTTATCTATCAAGATTGGCTTTTCTGGTTCCACCTGGACAGCAAAGGTCATATAACGTTCTAACTCGTTATCGGAGTAAACTATTTCCATTGCCCGTCCTCCTAATACATAGGAAGGACGTACTACTACAGGATAGCCGATTTTCTTGGCAATTTCTAAAGCTTGTCCAAAACTGCGGGCGATACCATTTGGTGGCTGTTTGATATCTAATTCCCAGAGAATTTTTTCAAATCGTTCGCGGTCTTCGGCAATGTCGATCGAATCTGGAGAAGTCCCCCAAATTTTGCTAGTAATTAATGAGCAAGTATCGGGATTATTAGTAGCTTTGTTCAGATATTCTTGCAAAGGAACTGCTAATTTTAACGGTGTTTGTCCGCCAAATTGTATTATTATTCCTTCTGGATTTTCTGCTTCAATAATGTTGAGTACGTCTTCTTTAGTTAGCGGTTCAAAATACAGGCGATCGCTGGTATCATAATCAGTAGAAACCGTTTCTGGGTTAGAGTTTACCATAATGGTTTCAAAACCGGCATCTTTTAAGGCAAAGGAAGCATGACAGCAGCAATAGTCAAATTCAATACCTTGGCCGATTCTATTCGGACCGCCGCCTAAAATCATTACTTTTCTTTGCTTGGAGGCAATTACTTCGGTTTCTTCCTCATAAGTAGAATAGTAATAGGGCGTTAAGGCTTCAAATTCCGCAGCACAAGTATCTACAAGTTTATAAACTGGAATAATTCCTAATTTTTGTCGATAGCTGCGAACTTCATCTTCTGTTTTTTTGGTAGCAAAGGCTATTTGTCTATCACTAAATCCTTGTTGCTTGATAGCATATAATTGCTCTTTTGTCAAGCTTTCTAACGGCGATCGTTTCAATAATTTTTCGGTTTCTAGTATTTCCTGCATTTTATCCAAAAACCAGGGATCTATACCGGTAAGTTCATAAATTTCTTCTACCGTCATTCCCATTAACATTGCGTGACGGACGGTAAAAATCCGCTCTGGATTTGGTGTTCTTAAACCGGCACGAATTTGCTCTAAACTGGGGAGTTTTTCCGCTTTATCACAACCCCAACCAGCCCGACCGGTTTCTAAACTACGTAAAGCTTTTTGAAATGATTCGTTAAAGGTACGTCCGATCGCCATTGCTTCCCCTACAGATTTCATCTGTGTAGTTAGTACCGGTTCGGAACCAGGGAATTTTTCAAAGGCAAATCGTGGTACTTTTGTTACTACATAGTCTATAGTCGGTTCAAAAGATGCTGGAGTTTTCTTAGTAATATCATTCGGTATTTCATCTAATGTATATCCTACTGCTAATTTAGCTGCAAATTTCGCAATAGGAAAACCGGTCGCCTTCGATGCTAAAGCACTCGATCGACTAACACGAGGGTTCATTTCTATTACTATTACCTCTCCCGTTACCGGGTTAACAGCAAATTGAATATTAGACCCCCCCGTTTCTACTCCTATTTCACGGATAATTTTTATCGACGCATCCCGCAATCTTTGATATTCTTTATCTGTGAGAGTTTGGGCTGGTGCAACTGTAATAGAATCCCCTGTATGTATCCCCATCGGATCTACATTTTCAATGGAACAGATAATTACTACATTATCTGCTAAATCTCGCATCACTTCTAATTCATATTCTTTCCAACCTAATAAAGATTGTTCAATTAGAATTTGCGATACCGGCGAAGCATCTAAACCTGATTGAGCTATTTCTTCAAATTCTTCTTGATTATAGGCTATACCGCCCCCTGTACCACCTAAAGTAAAAGCTGGGCGGATAATTATCGGATAAATTCCTATCTTTTTCGCAACACTACGGGCTTCATCTAATGTTTTGGCAATTCCCGACGGACAACATTTTAAACCTATCCGTTCCATTGCTTGTTTAAATAACTGTCGATCCTCGGCTTTTTCTATTGCTTCTAATTTCGCCCCAATTAATTCTACGCCATATTTTTCTAATACTCCATTTTTTGCTAACGCTACTGCCAAGTTAAGGGCTGTTTGTCCTCCCATTGTTGGTAGTAAAGCATTCGGTCTTTCTTTAGCTATTACTTTTTCAACTATTTCTGGTGTTAATGGTTCTATGTAGGTGCGTTCTGCTGTTTCCGGATCGGTCATAATAGTAGCTGGGTTAGAATTTATCAGCACTACTTCATAACCTTCACTCCGTAGCGCTTTACACGCTTGAGTTCCGGAATAGTCAAATTCGCAAGCTTGGCCAATTACAATCGGGCCAGCACCCAAAAGCAAAATTTTCTGTAGATCGTTACGACGAGGCATAGTCGTTTTTTGGAGTAGATTTAATTTTAATGCGTGTACATTTTAAAGGCTGTAGGCTGAATATTAAGGCTTTTTTCCGTTAATTTAATAATGTATTGATGACTATTGATTTTTGCCCCGGTAAATAGTAGCACTTTATAGATTAAATATTATCTATCATTTCCCATAAATCCTGCCCATAATTAATTAATCAGGTAATTTTTGCCCCTAATTATGAAGTTTTGTTAATTTTTAACATACTTACTGAAAATTATTATCAATTGCTGTAATCTGTAAAATAAGGCACAAATACAAATAAATCTTGTATCTCAAGGAGAAATTATCGGTTTTTAGGTAAGTTTACTGCTAAAGTATGGCAGCTAGTTAATACCTAAGCACGATACCACCTAATTTGTGCCGCTAAAACCATTAGTTATTGCTAAAAATT
>CAWUOF010000110.1:0-9901 GCA_963923765.1 uncultured bacterium
CATCTATTCGTTTTTTTGTGGGAGTACCGCTACGAACATCTACTAATATTACCTTGGGTATTTTATCAGTAATGGACTATGTACCGCGCCAATTAAACCAAGAGATGATAAACTGTTTAAAAGCTGTGAGTTATACTTGTATTTCCGAATTAGAAAGCAGGCTTAACTCAGCCAAAAGTAAAGAAATATCAACAGAGGGAATGGAAGGATATAGAAATACAGACACAGAAGAAAGCATAAAATTAACAGAAAAAACTTCTAAATTTCCTAAAAAACCTCGTTTAAATATTGCGGCTGTACCAACAACATCAGTATCAATAGAATGGGAAGCTGTAGATATTTTAGAGAATATTCGTGATGCATTTTTTGCCTTAGATAAAAATTATTGTTTTGTTTATTTAAATTCTCGATCGGAGCAAATTTTTGGAAAAAACAAAGATAATTTACTAGGCAAATGTATTTGGGAAGAATTACCAGATTTTCTGACTAAACAAAATGATTTTAATCGCGCTTGGGCAGAAAAAATTAACTTGCATTCAGAAGAATTTTATCCCAGTTTAGGTGCATGGTTAGAAATGCGAGTTTATCCAAAAACAGATAATTTATTTGTTTACTTTCAAGATACAACAGCCAATAAACAAATAGAAGCAGCATTGTTAGAGCGATCGCACCTTAGCGCCTTGGGAGCTTCCATTGGTATTGCCTTGGGACAAAGTGGCACCATTCCAGATATTTTACAACGTTGCACCCAATCTTTAATTCAACATTTACAAGCAGCTAACGCTTATATATGGACATTTAACCCCGCCGGTAATTACTTAGAATTACAGGCATCTGCTGGAAATTCTAACAACGAAATTTTCCAAGTCCCAATACCAATGGGTCGATCGATAATTGGTTGTATTGCCCAAAGTCGTCAGCCCTACTTAAGTAATATTCCCAATGATGGCTGGATAACTGGTAATTCTGATTGGATAAAACAACAAAAAATCGCAGCTTTTGCCGGGTATCCCCTCATAGTTGAAGAAAAACTCGTCGGTGTAATGGCCATTATGAGCCGTAATCCTTACACCGAAACCATTCACGGTATGCTGGAATGGGTAGCCAATGGCATAGCCGTAGCCATCGATCGAGCTTGGGCACGAGAAGCCTTACTTTCTCGTCGAGAAGGGTTATTATTCCGTCTGGCTAATCAAATTCGCAATTCTTTAGATTTAAATACCATCTTAGAAACAGCAGTACACGAAATTCGCAGTTTATTAAATATTGACAGATGTCACTTTTTGTGGTATTTGCCAACTCAAGGCGAACCAAGTTTAATGGTGACACATGAAGCTAGACATCCCAGTTTACCCAGCTTGTTAAATGATTGGCACTCTGGGGCAATTGCCCCCCTGGCGGAAAAAATTCGCTCTCATCAAATGTTGAGAATTGATGATCTCGAACATGAACCGGGGTTAGATGACAAAACTATCGCAATGGTAACTCGTTTGGGTATTACCTCCGGTTTATTGTTACCTTTGGAAACCAGGGCGGGACAGTTGGGGGCGGTGATTTGTAGCCATTGTCGGGGGCCGCGTCCCTGGAGTAGTAGCGAAGTAGAATTACTACAAGCTGTCGTGGATCAATTGGCGATCGCCATTGACCAAGCCGAACTCTATGCCCAAACCCATGCGGCAGCTTTAGCCGCCCAAACTCAAGCCCAACAATTAGAAAGGGCCTTACAAAACCTCAAGCAAACTCAAGCCCAATTAATTCAAACTGAAAAAATGTCTAGCTTGGGTCAGTTAGTAGCTGGAGTAGCCCATGAAATTAATAATCCAGTTAATTTTATTACTGGTAATCTTAGCCATGCTAGTAACTATATTCAAGATTTACTAGGATTAATAGAACTTTATCAAAAAAACTATACTAATCCAGTTCCAGAAATTACTGAAGAAATAGAAGCAATAGATTTAGAATTCCTTAGTGAAGATTTACCTAAAGTGCTGAATTCCATGCAAATAGGTGCGGAAAGAATTCGCCAAATAGTTCTATCTTTGCGTAATTTCTCCCGCTTAGATGAAGCAGAAATGAAGCCTGTAGATATCCATGAAGGAATTGATAATACTTTACTGATTTTACATAACCGCTTAAAACCCAAAGGAAATCAAGGCGGCATTGATGTTATTAAAGAATATGCTCATCTCCCGAAGGTTAATTGCTACGCAGGGCAGTTAAATCAAGTATTTATGAATATTATTGCTAATGCGATCGATGCCTTAGAAAGTCAAACAGAACCTCGAATTATCACTATTCGTACTTCCATAGAAAATGGAGACCCAGAAATTGTTAACGCTTGTCAGTTAAGTTTAACTAATTCTAAATTCCCCATGCCGAATTGCCAATTTCTGGTAATTCGTATTCGCGATAATGGCCCTGGTATGAATGATGAAGTAAAAAGGCGTTTATTTGACCCCTTCTTTACTACTAAACCTGTAGGTAAAGGCACTGGTTTAGGTTTATCTATTAGCTATCAAATTGTGGTAGAAAAACATGGTGGTTTGCTTAAGTGTCTATCCGAACCTGGTAAAGGTTCTGAATTTGTTATCCAAATACCTATGGAATTATAATTATTGTAATATAGGGATGACTGAAAAAATAATTTCAACCATCCCTATTTAATCAGAATATATCTGATAAAAACTAAATATTATGGCAGTATCGTTATTGCTTTACTATGATTGCGCTGTCTTCGCTAAAGCCTGGTAGGGTACGACAAAAATTTATTACTCAAATAACTAAATTAACTATCTGATGTACCCTAAAATTATCAAGTAATTTATCAACAAAAATTATAGATATTTACATAGTTAAAATATTATTTCTTTGGAGAAATAAGATACACCCATTTAATAGAATGCCCCTACTGTGTTGAGGTAATAGAGGTAATACAAGCATTAGCATTTTTTATTTCCCTATTCATGTTGCTTAAAAATAAAAAAGGACGGAGAGTAAATACTTCCCGATGTGCCCTCAACCGTCCCAGATTGGTCAACTTTGTTTAATACATATTAATCCTGTATTTATCAAATATGCAATCTGGGGTGTATCGGGGGTGAGTTAGAAAATAGATTTTTAAGAAGTTTTTAGCAATATTTTTAACCTGGTTTTATGAGATTTTTTTCGCGATCGCATCGAGAATATCCAACTAGATAATTTTGGTATAACAAAAAAGAAGACAGAAATATATATTCTGCCTTCTTTTTTCTAAAGAACGATCGACTTAATTTATAATCCTGGCAAGTTTAGCCCACCTGTAAGGTCTTCCATTTTTGCCCGCATAGTTGCCGTCGATTTATTATAGGCATCTTGCATAGCCTGAAGAGTAAGGTCAGAAACTACATCTGGCCCTTCTGCCAAAACATCAGAAGAAATTGTCACTTTTTTAGGTTCTTGGTTGCCAGATAGCACAACCTTCACTAAACCACCGCCAGCTTCTCCCTCAATTTCCATTGTTTCGAGTTCTTCTTGGAGTTTTTTAGCTCCTTCTTGAACTTGCTGGGCTTTTTTAAAAGCTTCAGTAAGTTCTTTCATTTTACCAAGGCCAAATCCAAATCCTTGTCCGGGTCCTTTTGTCATAGCTGCTTGCCGTTTTTTGACATTCCCCAGTTTTTCAACAGGGGATCTCTTATAATTTTTTGTCTTATTGATATTCCCTACTCCTTTTGAGATGGGGAATCTTTAAGACTTTACAACATTAATACCTCTATTGTCAGAGTTCTTGGGCGCAATCCTTTTACCAAAAAATGGCGGTCTGCTATCCTTGCCTTACAACAAGCTCCTCAAGTGGTGTGGGCATATTGGGATAAGCCCATTACCCTAATCAATAGGCAGGTTTTTCCATTTTATCCTAACTTTTTGATGTTATCACTTTTAAATTAATTATGCAACTTATTTTTCTCCTTAGTCTAAATATATATATTTTTCAAATTATAGTTTTAATATTTATCTTCCACATTTTTCGGTTTTGCTGGTTATTAAAAACTAAAAAATTAGAAATTATAATTAACTTCGATAATTTCAGTATATTCAAATTCATTAGGACTTTTTCTTACCAATGGATAGCGATCGCCTCCTAATTCTATAGCATCTTCCTCGCAATCTGGCTTAGGAGAATTATATACTAAAATATACTCTTTTCCAATCCAATCTCCCATCTCTTCTGCCACTTCACCTCGCCACTGGGTTTTAGTCACCAACACTACTAACTGATTAGCTAATTTTGGCAAAATTTTCGCAATTTGGCGTCGATTAATTTCATCTAAACTACCAAAAGGTGAATCCATCACGATCGGAAATGTACTGCTATCTGGCCCCATTAAAGTACTTTTTTGACTCCATTGCCTCACCCCATCAATAATACCACCAATAAAAGATAAACTTAAAATTTGATTTTCCCCTGTAGAAGCTGCCACTAATTCATCTTTTCCCCCGGTATTTTCTACCAAACTTACCTCATATTTTTCATTCAACTTTGGCAAATAGGGAGTAAAAGAAATTTGGCTAAAAATCTCCTGTACTCGTTTTTCTAACTGCAAACGAAACTGTTTATCTAGGCGATTTTTTACCTCCGTTAACCTATTTACACTCTCCTGAGTAGCAGCAATTCGCCTTTGTGCTAAAGCCTGCCTTACCTCATTCATTTTTTGCTTATCAACTTCTTTACCTAATTTTTCTATCTCCACATTTAACCGATCTATTTGTTGTTGATTTGACCCGATTTCCCTATCTAATTCACTAACTTTCTTTTCAATTTCATCTAAGCGCGTTTGTAATTGTTTAATATTCTCATTAGGAGAACTTCTTAATTTATCTTTTATTTCATCTAATCTATTTTCTGTTTGGGCTAATTCATGGCGAAATTGATTAATATTTGCTTGCTGTCTATCTATTTCTTGCCAAAATTCGGGAATTTGTTTATCAATTTCATTTACTCTTTCGCTTAAACGAATAGCTGCTTCTTCTATATCCACCATGCCTGCTTTATCCATCCACGATCGCACCATATCATAAGCTTTACTGCCCTGGTGTAATTCTGTACCACAAATACACAATTCCCTTGTTAACAATTCCTCTACAAATTGGCGCTTAATTCCTGCGGGTAACTCTCCCTTTTTTCGTAAATTATCCACAATTTCCCGAAATTTAATAGTTATCTCCCCTAAAAAAACTCCATAGCCTCGATTAGAAATTGCCTTTTGCAAAGATTCTTTAGCCTGTTTTAATTGCCCTTTTAAAGACTCTCGTTGAGTCTCTAATTGCTGATTTTGTTTTTGCCAATCTTCTGTGCCATTAGCTTCTAATAATTTCTCATTAATTGCTTTTTTTAACTCTCCTTGATGTTTCAATTCTTTTTTTATTTCCTCTTGTCTTTTTAATAATTCCTGGTTTTCCCCCTCTTTTTGGGTTTTATCTTTTAATAATTTTTTGGTTTGAGGATCTCCTATATTTCTTAAATCAGTTTCTAAAGATTTTCTGGCATCGTTCAAATGGCGAATTGCTCTTTCTAATACTTCTAAGCCTAATAATTTTTTAGTGGCTTCTGCTATTTCGGTTTTTCTTTCATAGCGGACTATTTGCTCTATTCTTTCTCCATCAAAAAAGAAATATTGATGTAAACTTTCTGGCAGAATTCTCCCTATTATCTCATCTGGTTGTTGTGGGGGCGGTGGTGGTACCCATCGCCCATCATCTTGTGCTATCATCATGTATAATTCACTATTTGAATATGCAATATTATTTTCATTTTTGTAAACGCGACATTGACGTTTTACTCTATAGCGTTTATTGTAATGTTCAAATATTATTTCTACCCAGCATAGTACAGATTTATCTATTTCTGCTTCTGTGATAGCTCTTTTATTTATTAATTGCTCTGTAGCTGAAAATGCCGCAGTAAATTTTTCATACAATACCCACGTAAATCCATTTAATATTGTGGTTTTACCTGCGCCATTGTTACCATGAATTATGGTGGTATTTTGATTTTCAGCAGCAAATTTTATTTCTGGTGTTTTTCCATAAAATTGCCTAAAGTTACAAAATTGTATGGAAATTAGTTTCATTATCTGATTTCATCCTTGATTATTTTTAATATGTCATCGTTGATATTACGTGGATGTTTCATATATAGTTTATTTTTCTCTATTTCTAATACTCGTTCAATTATTTTCCGCACTTCTGGCACAGCGCTGGTAATTGGTTCTTGAATATTTTGTAAATTTAGTGGTTGGTTCATATTTTTAGAATTGGGAAAATAATTGATAATTGATAATTCAACAATTTATGGTTATTCATTATCCATTATTCATTATCCATTATTTTGGCTTGATTTTTTAGGCGATCGATGTTATTATTTGATTAATTACAAAATGCAATTTTAAATAATAGAAATCTGGGCTTACATAAAATTAATGCAACCATCCCATTATACTAAATATACCATAAAAACTTTAATTTGACAACTCCTAGTTACAATTATTTACAAGCCAGCAGAGAAAAATTAATTTTTTCATTACATATCTAACAAGCCATAGCGTTTTTGAATACTTAATAATTTTACCCTAGCTTCCCCAGCATTATCAGCTAAATCAGCAAATTCTAAAAACCGTTTTAACTCCTTTCTAAGTAAATTTCTTTCTAATTCCAAAGCTTCCCTGCCCAAGTCAGGAGGTAAAACGATCGCATCAAATAAAGTAGCGCGGTTTTTACCAGGATGGGGGCGTAAAATTCGCCCGCGTCTTTGAATAAATTGACGAGGATTACCACTACTAGCTAAAATAACAGCAGTTTGAATAGCAGGAATATCAACACCTTCATCTAAACAGCGAATAGCTACCAAACCTTGTAACTCCCCAGTTTCAAACTGTCGCCGCAAAATTTCCCGATCGCCTATAGGAGTATTAGCAGTATAAGTATTAACACGATAGCCTAATTCCCCACCCAAAATTTTTACCACAGCCGCTATTTGTCGCTGACTTTGTTTACTAATTTCTCCCTCCACAGAGCCATCACCACAATAAAATAAAGTATGGGTAGTATGGAGACGTTTAGCCATTAACTCCCGCAACACTTGTAATTTATTAGCAGCCACAGCCACTAAACGCGATCGCTGAATTAATAACCCCCTTACCATCTCATCTGTATCGACATTTTCTCTATTCATTAAAGCCCAACCTATTCTAGTAGTTAATTTAGAATAGGCGCGACTTTCCACCTCTGTTAAATTTACCAATATAGGATGATAAACATAACGCACTAAAGCCCCTTGTTTAATTGCATCAGCCAAAGTAAGTTCCGGTTGTAAAACAGAGCCAAAATACCCTAATAATTCCTCTGTCCCCACCTCATCAAAATATCTTTCTGGAGTTGCCGACAAAGCCAAACGTAAACCAATTTTACGCGGTAAATTTTCCTCTAAACGTGGTGCCCCTAAATTATGGGCTTCATCTCCTATAATTAAAGTTTTCTCAGGGAAATAACGCACTTGCGACTGAAAACCATCACTAATTAAAGTAGCATTAGTAGTAATTACAGTTACAAAAACTTGATTACCCGATCGCACATTATATAACTCAGCCGAAAGTTGATTATGCCAATTATGGATATTTTCAAAAGCTAAAATAGGTTTTAAATTAAACTTTTCACATTCCCGCGCCCATTGGATAACCAAATGACGATAGGGGCAAACTACCAATAAAACTTGTAAACCAATTTTTTGATAAAGTTCCGTAACAATAGCTAAAGCAGTAATAGTTTTACCGCTACCCGTTGCCATTTTTAAAGTACCCCTACCCTTATTAGCAAACCAATTAGCTACCGCTTGTTTTTGATATTCTCGTAATTGAATATCTGGAGGTATTTGCGGACATCCAAGGGGTGTAAAATGTCGTGATGAAGTATAAACATAATAATTACCTTTAGAAGCAGCTACAGCGACAATTTTATTAATAGCCAATTCATCTGGTATAGATGTATATAAATTTATATTATTAGGATTTTTGGTAACTTTATAAACATTCTTTGCTGGAATTTTCATGATGTTAACACCCATTTAAACCCGTAGCATTAATTTTAGATGTTTAGCGGCAGTAATGACAATATGTTTAGATAAAAAAATTTTTACCTAGAATTTAGAATGTAGAATTTAGAATTAGACATTAGAATAATTTAGAAAATCTTAATAAATTTCCAGGGGCGATTTAATCCATAAATTATGATATTTTGTTGATATAGATTAAACTTTATTTTATAAATAATTATAAAGCCTTTGCTAGATAATTACTAGATAAACATTTAAAGTTTATACTGTTCTTCCCTGTAGGGCTGTTTCATACTAATAAAAATAGCAGCAGCATAGTAGGGTGTATCAGACCAAAAGTTATTACTCAGATAACTAATTTAACTATCTGACTCACCCTACAATTTTTGTAAAGGGTTGTTTGATGCTAGTTAGCTTATCTTTAGCCTTTATCCAGTAAAATTTTAATTTCATAATTTCTCTTAAAATAGTTCAAAATTATTTATTCTTCATGTTTTGCTTACTGTGATACCGATGTAGAAAGACAAAAAACTTAAATTTTATAGCGTGAAACAGCTTTGAGTTTTATTGACTATGAATTTTAAAAGGTATTCAGTTTTATCAAGATGGGAAACAATGATTTCAAATTATTTCCAAAAAGCGAAATTTATAGGATAAAAATAACTTTTTAAAGTAAAAAAAAGACACAGATATTTATTTACGATCGGGATGGGTAGTGGCGGGATTTTCCGGGCCTATTTGGTTAATTTTAGCAATTAATTGATAAAGTCTGCCCAAGTCTCGTTGGTTAAAGTGTAAAACTAAGCGAGGTAGTTTTACAGTTTCATCTCCGGCTTCTTGGGGTAGGAAACCGCTTTTTTCAATACGTCCTTTAACTAAAATATCTTGGAATTCATGGTTTAATATTTCTAGGCATTCCTCAGATAATTCTGACTGTAGACGAATTACAAATACATCATTAACGTAGCGACTAGAATGGTAGACGCGATAAAAGCTAGTGATAGTTTCACAAGCTATATCTAAGTTATCTGTAACTGTGTATAGGCTGGTGTCGGCGGGACTAATTAAACCAGTTTTAACTAAATGTTTTTCAATATAGGCATTCCAGTCATGCCAATAGTCACCACCTGGTCGATCGATTAAAACCAGAGGAACAGGGCCAAATTTGCCCGTTTGTCTGAGGGTGAGACATTCAAAAGCTTCATCTTGGGTACCAAAGCCACCAGGAAAAAGGGCGATCGCGTCACTTTCCTTGAGAAAAAATAATTTACGGGTAAAGAAATATTTAAATTGAATCAGTTTTGCATCATCAGCAATAAAAGGATTAGAATGCTGTTCAAAGGGTAGCTTAATATTTAAACCAAAGGAATTTTCAGCCCCTGCGCCTTCGTTACCAGCCTGCATAATACCACCGCCAGCACCCGTCATTACCATAAATCCTTTTTGGACTAAACAACGGGCAAATTCAACTGCCATAAGGTATTCAGGGCTATTTTCTCGAATTCTAGCCGACCCAAAAATAGTGATTTTACGCTGATGGCGATAGGGATAAAAAATTTTAAATCCCTTTTCCATATCTTGTAGAGATGCGCTTAATATTTTCCAGTCTAAGCGATCGATTTCATTTTCTGTAATTTGTAAGAGAGTAGCTAAAGATCTCTCTATCCATTTTTTATACTTTTGATTAGGCAGACGGGCAATTAGTTCGTGGAGTTCTGCTTCCAGAAGATTAATATTTTCAAAAGATGGAGATAAATTCATGCAATGCTGGTGAAATTAGCAGCTTTTTAGTTTTAGTAATGATTTTATAATATTTAT
>CAWUOF010000111.1:0-9868 GCA_963923765.1 uncultured bacterium
CACAAGGAGTATCGTCGGCAGCGTCAGATGTGTATAAGAGACAGCTTGGGGGCAGGTTGATAGGATTTACTAGATTTTGTTACTTTTTCTGTGGTAAATTCTTCATAATAGGATCTTTCGGTGTTGACTTCCCACAAATCATGGGTTTTTCCCACTAGGTTTTGTACAGCTAACATGGCTGTTAACATGGAATGATCTTGATTGTTATAGCGATGCATACCGTTACGGCCAACTGTTTGTAAATTTTCCAGGGTTTCGATAAATTCTTGGATAACTTGTAAATGTTGGCGATATTCGCGATCGTACACGGGGTAAGCTTTGGGCTGCCGAATTACAGTACCGTCTGTAACATCATTGATATCAGCTAAAGTTAATTTAGCTATTTCGCGGGTAGCTAATGTGATTAATTCTGCATCACTCATCGACCAAATTTCATCATTTTCGTTGCAAAAATATTCCATGCCTAAGCAAGTTTTAGTAGTATCGGGTACCATTGCTGGACTCCAATTTTTAAAGTTTTGGATGCGTCCAACTTTTACTTCTGGGCTATGGATATAAATCCAGTTATCGGGGAAAAGATTTTCTTTATCTATAACCAGGGAAACTATTATAAAATCCCGATAATTTAAACCATTTGCTGCTTTGACTACTTCCTCTGGGGGCTGAGGATTCATTCTTTTAATTAAGGCTGTTACAGGCATGGTGGAAATAATGCGATCGCCTGTAAATTGCATTAATTTACCTTCATGCTGGGCTGTGACAGTAGTAATTTTATTTCCATCTCTTTCTAAATAAACTACTGGGGTATTCAGATAAACTTTACCGCCTTTGCTTTCTATAATTTCTTGACAACGTTCCCACATCATTCCCGGTCCTAAAATTGGGTAATCAAATTCTTTAATTAATGTTTTAGTATCGTTGCTGCCAAATAATGCATTAATTACTGCTTTTGTGAGAGATAATCCTTTAATGCGTTGTGCTGCCCAATCTGCTTGGATTTTATCACAGGGAATTCCCCATACTTTTTCTGTATAGGTTTTAAAAAATGTTCTATACAGTCTTTCTCCAAATCTATTAATTACCCATTGTTCAAATGTTTCTTCTACTTTTACCGGAAAAGCTTTGAATTTTAAATAACTTAAAACTATCAGAAAACTCTCGATAATTCCGAGATTTAGTAAAGTGTTAAAGACATCTAAGGGATAGTTGAAAAAACGACCACGATAGTAAATACGCGATAAACGAGGTACTTTGATAAAATCTTTTCCTAATACTTCTTGCCAGAGTTTTTGTACTGATTCTACTTTGGTATAAAAGCGATGACCACCAATATCAAAGCGATATCCTTTATATATTTCTGTACGGGCTATACCGCCTACTTTGTCCCCAGCTTCTAAAACGATCGGCTTAATTCCTTGCTTTATTAATTCATAGGCAGCAGTCAAGCCAGCCGGACCGGCACCGATAATAATTACAGATTTTTTTTCCACTAAATATCACTCCTTATGTTGTGGTTTTTCGAGTAATAACACCAAGCTTGCAGCTTTAATATATATATAGGAATAGCAGAGATTAACTAAATTAGGCAATTTTACTAAGAAATTAGGCAATTTAGGCATGGTTTTATTAGCTTAGTTTGCCCTTAATTGGGATTTTGTATCTATAAACAAGCATAACTTTTTATAATTTACACTTATGTGTTAAATAATTTTACAGAAATAAATTCGATTTTCTGGATTTTCTGGTTTTTAGATCTTAAATATTGCTCCTTATGGTTAGAATTTACTTGTATTTATAGCATACTCATTAAATTACCTCCAATACTTTTAATAATCAAAACTTTAAAAAAAACCGGAGAATTATAAATTTTTGAATAATTTTTTGGATATTAGGCATATTTATGCATTGATTCTCAAATACTATCTAATAGGGGCAATTTTAAATTTTACTATACATTTAGATAATCTACATAAGTTATAAAATGTTTTCCGTATAAATATTTATAGATATTTGAAGAGTTTACTAGACTAAATTTTACTAAAGTGGTGATTATATATAACATTATTTTTATAGATAGATCGGAAATTTAGGGATAAATTAATTATTTCCTATTGATTTTTATTTATCAATATATTATAATATTTTTTTCTTTTAAAACTATTATTGATAATTTATAATAATCAATGATGAATTAAAAAGAATCCATATATAAACCATGACTGAAATTAATCAAATTCAACAAATTAAACTGGGAAAATATCTAAATCTCGAAGATTTTTGTACTTGTACTAATACTTATAAAAAGTATGGGGATAAAATTAATCCTTGGCCGTCTAATATTTTAGAAACTATTCCGGCATTACAAGAGTTAAATAAATATATTATAGAACCAATTATAGATAATTTTAGTAGAGAAAGATTTAAATTAACCTATGGTTTTTGTTCTGCTGATTTAAAAAAGTATTTAGAAAAAAAAGACCCAATTACAGGGGAGAAAAACGGAAGAGTTGCCCCAGAAATAGATCAGCATATATCCTATGAAATGAAAAAGAATGGTAAATATTATTGTTTACGATTAGGTGCCGCTTGTGATTTTTTGATTAAGGATTTGCCAAGTAATCAGTTAATTGATTGGATACTGACAGAAAAATTACCTTTTGATTCTTTGTATTTTTATGGTGAAGATAAACCAATACATATTAGTTATGGCTGGCAACATAAACGAGATATATGGACTTTTACTATTTCTAAACAACCGACTAAAAAGGGAATAGAAAATTGGGTTGATTTGGCGAAAAAATTAAGGTAATTTTAGAGGTATATTTTCTGGTAAATAATATTTGAAATATAAACAAATTTTTGTGAATAAGGTATTTTAGCGATTGCATCGCAACAACAGCTATGTAAAAATGATTATGTCAAAATATAAATTTACTCAGGTTTATTTTTTTGGCGCGATCGCCGGAGAGAAAGTAAGAATTTAACCCGATAAGGATCCGCATCTTTTCGCCAATAAACACGATTGTTACGAATTTCTGCACAATTAGCGTCTAAAAATTGTAACCAACTTTGACGATTTTTAATAGCATATAAATCATCTAATAATCCCCATTTTTCTTCTAATTCGGTGAGTTTGGCAAATTTATCATAATGGGGATATTCGGGAGTAACTAGGCTATCTTTGCGGTGTAAAATTGGCGGGTTAGTTTCCTCGGAATAGTCTCGATAACTAACGTGCAAATTTCTTAAATCTATTTGTACACTGGTATCTAATACGGGATGTGGATCGGTATCAAAATCTGGATAAAATTGATAGGAAATTATGGGTTTATTAATGTGAAATCTGATAATATTAGTGCCATCAAGACGCCCTATAGTGCGACTGGCACATCCTTCATACAGACGCAAAAAAGGATCTAATTCTGATAAAGCGGAAATATGAATAGAAAGAGAAGTTGGCAGTTTTAAACCAATTTTACTTTCTTGGCAAACTTTGGCTATGCCTGTTTTATCTCTAAGACTAAATAACATTTTATCGGCTAAATACCAGGCTTCTTTGTAACTACCAAAAAGTGCTTTAATATCTTCCCGTACTTCGGTCGGAAGCTTGCTATGCTGGAGTGCTTCAGTAAAGTTACTGAGGGCTAAGTAAACTAATAAATCTTGGCTACGTTTGTAGGATATTGCATCCCAATCTTCCTGTTTAGTTACTTGTAAAATTACTTGAAATGCACGGTAATAAGTGCCAAATTCTGCTTTTATGTCTGCTTCTAATGCTAATTCTTGTTTTCGGGGTAAACGACCTCTTTTTGTGATAAATTCCATCAGGGGATTTAGTAAATTTTGATAATCGGCAAATTTTTTGGAATTGGTGATAATTCGAGGTGTTGTGGTACGACTGCGGAAGCGATATAATGAAAAATTTTCTTTTTGTTCTTCGTGGCGAAAAACTAAATATATTCCTAGGGCGATCGGTACTGCATCAACGTTTAAAATTTGGTCTATATAGGTTTTTAATTCTGACTGTTCATAATATTTTTGAAAGGTATTGCGACGAGTAATTACACCATCACCAAAGGCGATTTTACCATTAGTATTTCTTTCGTCTATTAAAACTTGGGCAGCTACTATTAAAACTTCTTGGGTTAATTCCCAAGCTTTGATTAAGGCTTGTTGTCTTTCTGTTAAACATTCAATGACATTAATAACATAACCTAGATTCACAATATCGGCAGAATTACAAGGATTATTAGGGAAATAATAAGGGTCCCATCCAGCACTATTATATCCTCTTTGGGCGATGCGATCGACATCTCCTCCATAGCCACAGCCATAATCAAAAAAGGTGGTATTTTCTTTAAATAAACCTGCTTCTAATGCTAACCTGATGGGGCGAGAAAGTTCGTTACGCATCATGGCGGCGCGATGTCTTTCTATTTTAGGAATAGCTATTTGAATAATACCGTTTTGTCTTTGTATTACTTGATGTCCATCTATTTCTAATCCGTATTTTTGTAAACATTCTAACCAACCTTTTAGGGTGCCGATCGGATAAGTATTATTTAATAAACCTAATCTAACTTCCTGTTTAGTCAGTTGTTTAAATTCTTGATAATTTGGATACTGGGGAGTAACAAAGGTTTCTTTCCGGTGTAAAATTGGTGGATTTTCTGAGTCTTCGTAATCTCGATAAGTTAAATTTCCGGTGGTAATATCTAGCTGTATGCTGGCTTTTAAAATTGGGTGGGCTTCTGTATCAAAATCTGGATAAAATAAATAGGATATACGGGGTTGTTCTGTGTTAATTTTAATTAAATTAGCGCCATTTATTCGTCCAATATGTCGAGTAGCATAATTTTCATAAAGTCTGAGTAAAGGATGTAAATAATTAAAGGCAGAAATATGAATATATAAAGCCCCTGGTAATAGTTTTCCTAGTGCGCTAATTTGGCAGTAAGTTTGAATTAAATTAAAATCTTGAATACTAGCCAGCATTTCTGTTGCTATGGTTTTGGCTGTTTCTAGGTTATCAAAAAGGGTAATTATTTCTTGGTACAGTTGGGGAGTTATATCTGTTATATTAGGATATAAAGCTAGATAAATTAATAGATCTTGCTGACGTTTTTGTTTAGCTAGATTTTCTGTTGCTGCTGTGGGAGATAATTCTTGTAAATGATTATTAGAGGTAAAACGGGTAAATAAAAAATGCTCTAGTTTGGCAATATCACGAAAAATAAAGAAAATTCCCGGAGAAACTGGAATAGCTGGTGTATTTAAAGTTTCTTCGATATATGTTTGTAATTCTAATTGGTTGTAATTGGGTTCAGAAATATAAGAATTTATGAAGATACCATCTTCACAGATAATTTGAGTTATTGATTCATCATTTATCCTGACTGGGGCAGCAACTAATAAGACTTGGCAAGTTAATTTCCAGGCTGTAATTAAGGTTTTTTCTTGTTTTTGGGGAGATTTTATGCGGTTGAGAATATATCCTAAGTTAACTATATCGGCATTGTGATGAGGTGTACCTTTTTTCCATTCTAAAATAGTGGTATTTTCGGTAATAATACCGGATTCGATCGCTAAACGTAGGGGCAGAGATAAAGGTAATTTAATTTGGTATTTTTTCGTAATTTTTGTGATGATTTCTGGTAAATTATCCATGATAATCAGTTCCCTATTTAGATAAAATGTTTGTTATTTTTAAGTTAAAAATGAAATTTAAAAACCGATTAAAAACCGAAAATGTCAAGGCGATCGACACCGAAATTATAAACTAACTAATTTCGGAGGTATATCTCTAACCAATTTAGCAGGCGATCGCTTTTCTATAAACTTAAAATATTTAATACCTTAAATTGCTACACTTTAAACATTATTTTTTAATAAAATTTTCCTGCTAATCAATATATACATTTCAATAATTAGGTAACAAAGAATAGAGAATAGGGAATAGTAACCAGTTTAGAGGATTTTTTAGTAAGAATTGATTGGTTTTTATTTTCCTAGAGATGTTTATTATAAATCTACCCCCCATATAACTCGATTAAATAACGTGCAATTTCCTAATATATAAATATAAAAATGTTAATTTGATTAAATAAAATCCTACAAAAATCTTAAAATTTTCTCCTATTTGGGATATTTTTATGTTAAATTATCAGCAAAAATAAATATTAGGAGTGAAGCCAACATGGTAAATGATGTCCGTTCCTATGATATAATTGCATTTGGTGATGAAGTACCAGGAGTTTTAGCTATAATAACTGCGGCTAGAGAACATTTTCGCCGCAATAAAAAATATCCTCGTATATTGCTAATGTCAAAAGGAAATATGCAAGAAGGCATTGGCGGTATATTAGTAAGAGGTGGTCTTTCCTATCTCGATCGCAGTCAAGTTGACCAAGATCTTCGCGACTCCCTGGGCTTAAATAGCTTTGGCGACCCCCCCGCAATATACAAGGAATTTTTACAAAAATCTGGCGTTGTTGGCATTGGACTAGATCCACAAAAAGCAAGTTTAGCTTTGCGGCAAATGTTATCAGAAAATAACGTAGATCTTCTCAGCCGAATAGATATTAAATCTGTCACTAAAACAGGAAAAAAACTCAGTATTATTATTACTTCTAATGGCAGTACCTACACAGGTAAAATATTTATTGATTCTACCATTAACGCCGAATTAGCGCAAGCTGCTGGGGTACAGAAACTAACAGGATTTGCCAGTTTAGGGCTACCAGATGCAGAATTACCTGTCACCTTAATTTTTGAAACTCAAGGTATCACTCCAGAAAAACTAAAAGACATAGAATTAAATTATCTGAATAACTTTACTAATACAGGCAATAGCGCCGCCCAAAAATCCTTATTAAGTGCTGCTGGGATGGATGCAAAACAAGCAGAAAACCTGCGTAAAAATTTATTGGATAAGCAAGGAAAACTCAAAACTTTATGGATTGGTCCAGATTACATAGATATCAGATCTTCTGCCTTATCCATAGCCTATCAAGCTTTTCGTGGTAAAAAACTATCCCTGTTAGAATCAGGCGCTATTTTAGACTCTGGCAATATAGCTATATTAGGCAATAGTAGACTTTCTTGGAATGCCCTATTATTTACAGTTACAGCCACTCAAGCTGAGGAATTAGCTAAAGCTGATGGTAAGCCTACCCCAGCAATGTTACAGGAATTTGCTTTTATAGAAAAATGGTTTAAAAGCATTGGTGCAACTGCTGTTATTCCCGCTTCAGAACTTTATATTAGACACGCTGGAAACGTTACAGGTGTTGTTAACCCCCTTACAGGCGCAGAAATGTTATCAGGGGGAGTTCCTGTTAATGAAGCCTTGGGAACCTTTGCCTATCATTTTGATGTTAGGGGTGGTATTTCAGGTATCGGCCCAAGAGCAAAAGATAAAGGTTTTTCCAATTTAACTTTTAGTCATCCTATATTTAATATCGGCATTCGTCATGCCCTAATTAAAGACATTCCTAATTTAGCAGTTGTTAGCCCAGCATCAGGTTTTGAAGGCTTGGCGGCGGCGGCTGGTAGAATAGTAGAATTTAATGTAGGTGTTGGGCAAGGAGTTGGAATAGCTGCGATTATTGCACTTTTAAATAACAGGAATTTAGCGGATATTTCTAACCAGGAAGTTAAACAGGTTTTAGTTGCAACTAGTAAATTATCGCGGATTTTTGGTATGGATAAAACTGCGGAAGCATCACGACTGAATCAATTAGAAGGAATAATGGCTTAATAGGCTATTGGGCTTATGGCATTGGGTAGGGGAGTAGAGGGCAAGGCCGTTTCATGCTAAAGCTGAAAAGATCAAAAAACACTGACACTTACAATAACATAAGTAAGTGAAGCGCTATGTTTTCAAAACAATTAGCGAAATTTATATAAATCTTGGGAATCTCAAAGCAAAACTACTCAACGTAGATACATACTACTGTAAATAAAAGTCATGGTACACATATTACCCGCAAAGTTTCAGTTTTTGAGGTTTCCAAAGATTTACAACTTAACTGGAAGGGCAGTGAAATGTTTATCGAAGTTACTAGAAGTGGAACTAGAGGATTAAAATTTTATCAACAAACTATGTATTATTTAATTAGTCAAATAGAAAGTGCGTATTTTCTGAAAAAATTTAGAAAGGGGAATAGAACATAAATTACACTGGTTTAAAGATCTGCTTTTTCAAGAAGATAAATCTGTCTGTAATCAATTTGGACAGGCTAACAATTTTTCGGTATTATCAACTATAGTCATAAATGGAGACTTTTGGTTTTTTCATAAATTACTCTTGTTTGAAGATGCCTCCGTGAAAGGTTTTGCCTGCTTCCAGTTTTATTAACATGAAATAGCCCTAGTGCATATTCTTAGCCTTGTCATCGCAAAAACGGTTTTTAATTCAAAAAAAATTCCCCAATGCCCAATGCCCTATTCCCTATTATCCAAAATCGTTTAATAATTTTTACCCGCTATCCGGAACCAGGTAATACTAAAACTCGACTAATTCCTGCTTTGGGTAAAGTTGGTGCGGCTCGTTTGCATCAACAAATGGTAGAATATACTTTATTGACAGCTAAGAGAATTTCCCAGCAATTATTATCAGTTTCTATAGAAATTAGGTTTACTGGTGGGCATAAAAAATTAATGCAAGATTGGTTAGGTAATGATATTATTTATCAATCTCAGGGGGAAGGAAATTTAGGCGATCGCATGGCAAAAGCTTTTCAAGATGCTTTTAATGATAATATTGAAAAAGTAGTTATTATTGGTACTGATTGCCCTAATTTAAATAGCCATATTTTAGAAAAAGCTTTTTTAGAATTACAGCAATATGATTTAGTTTTTGGACCAGCTAATGATGGTGGTTATTATTTAATAGGTTTACGACGGTTTGTTGCTGATTTATTTGTTGGGATAAATTGGAGTAGTGCAGAAGTTTTACAGAGTAGTTTAAATATTGCGGATAATTTGGGGCTTCAATATAGTTTATTACCTGCTTTAGATGATATCGATCGCCCTGAAGACCTACTTTTAAATAGTTTTAAAAAATCCGATTTTTACCTAAATTCTATTAATAAATCTCCAGAAATATCTCCTATTTCTATTATTATACCTGTACTAAATGAAAGTAAAAATATTGCTAAAAATATTAACCAAATTCAATTAGATACTAATATAGAAATTATTGTGGTTGATGGCGGTTCCCAAGATAATACTGTAGAAATAGCTAAATCTTTAGGGGTAAAAGTTTTATCTGCCCAAGGTAGAGGTAATCAAATGAATGCTGGTGCAGCTATAGCCACCGGAGATATATTACTATTTTTACACGCAGATACACAATTACCTTTAGGTTTTCCTAAAATTATTCAGGAAATATTAAAGCAATCAGATGCTAAATTAAATATAGTTGCAGGGGCGTTTCAATTGCATATAGATGCAGAAATGATGGGATTAAGATTAGTAGAAAAAATGGTAAATTTTCGTTCTCGTTTTCTTCAGTTACCCTATAGTGATCAGGCTATTTTTTTGAATAGGGCGGTATTTTGGGATATGGGGGGTTTTCCTGATATGCCAATTATGGAAGATTTTGTATTTATCCGCAGTTTGCAGCGACGGGGAAAAATTGTAATTGCATCTAGGGCGGTGTTAACTTCTGGGCGACGTTGGCAAAAATTAGGGATTTTAAAAACTACTTTTATTAATCAATTAATGATTTTAGGTTATTATTTGGGTGTTTCTCCTGATGTTTTGGCTAGGTGGTATCGTCAGAATAAATATTAGGTAGCGATCGCCTTTATATAATTTGTCGATGTGGCAGGGGCGGGTTTATTGATATTGTCTGTTAATTATA
>CAWUOF010000112.1:0-9833 GCA_963923765.1 uncultured bacterium
CCTCTGCTCCCCTTCCCCCTTTCCCCCCTGCGCCCATGCCCAATATCTATTTTTCCGCAGCTTCACCTGTGAGGTAAAAGGGATAAATCATGCTGCGAGTTTCGTAAGTTTCTTTTAGGTGGTATTCGATGATAATGTCTACTCGACCTCGCAGGGGGTCTGGATCTGTACGAACGGCATCTAGGATGATGCGTGGTTCCCACATTTGTAATGCTTCCTGGACGTGCAGCCGCAGTAGTAATAGGGTTTCGGGATTCATGGGTGCAAAGGTTAATTCTGACAACCGAGAACCGAAATTAGGTCTATATACTCGTTCTCCTAGTTGTGTTTGCAATATAATCCCGATCGCCTCTTCGACATTGGGCTTTGCTGCACTGAGTTGAATGCCTCCCTGTACGCTGACTCGCAAGGGAAAAGACCATCCCTTTCCCAGATAAGCTAGATCTTGGTTTTTAAAGCTTTCTGGCATTTTGGTTTTGATAAAATTTCGCCTAATATCGCTGTCACCTTAGCAAATATCATCAACCCTGCCTATTCTCCAAAAGTCGAGTCAAACGCTATATATGCTTTGGGAAAATGGGAAAAAATGTTAATTAATATTAAGGAACTACCAATACTGTCGTCCCTGTAGCTATTACTGGTAAAGATATGGGTACTGGAATAGGTGTCGGGGGAGTAACTCCTATGGCCATTGTAGTCATGTGGGCTACGGGTCGCCCACCTGCTAGGACTGTCACGGAAGAAGGCATACCTAAGGCACCAGTGGCGATCGTTGGACCAGCTACGGCATCGCCCATACAGGCTACAGGTCTGCCCATAACTAATACGTTGGGCGCTCCTGGTCCAATGATCGGGCTACCCCCAGCGACATCGCCTATTAATGCTATTGGTAACATGGTTAATTTCCTTTTGCTAAAGTTCTCTATTTCCTAATTTTGTGCTTAGGTTTAATATTTCTAGTAAATCAGCAATTTAAACGTATTAAAGGTGCTGTCATACTAGCAGTTGCACCGGCTAAAATAGTTGCGGCTGCGCCTGATTGTAAACTCAATGATGCACCAGATTGTATGCTTACAGCAGCAGCAGATTTAGCACTAAGAGCCGCTCCTGATTGCATTGATAAAGATAAACCTGATTGAATTGACATAGCTGAACCTGATTTAATATTAGCTGTCCCGGCGCTTTGTAAGTCTAAGGTAGCTGTTGCTTGAGCGCTAATTTTGGCAGGAGTTTGCATTTCTATGCCTCCTGGTGCAATTTTAACTGTACTAGGTCCAGATGTTAATTTAATTTCCATCGGCGCAGTAATGCTAATTTTTTGTACTGCCTGCATATCAATATTATTGGCAGTATCGCTCATGGTTATTTTCTGTCCGCTTGTGGTTTTAATTAAAATTTGTTTACCAGTATCGTCCATTGATATAGTATGACCGCCACTGGTTTTTATTTCTATTTTTTTGCCTTGGTCGTCTAATACAACTTGATGACCACCTGTGGTTTTTATTTCTATTTTTTGTTTGTCGTCGTCTAGGCGCACATAATGACCTTTTGTAGTTTTAGTTTCTATAAATTTTTCTGTGTCATTCATGGCAAATTTATGGGCACCTTTTGTTTCTGTGTAAATGCCTACTTTGCTGCTGTCTTTGTCTTCTTCTACAAATTGCTGTTTGTGTCCGATGCGGGTTTTAAATGTTCGCAGTCGTACTTTTCCTCCTACTACAGAATTATCGACTGTTTCTGGTGGTGCGTCTTTACCATTCCATACTCCACCAATTACGTAGGGCCGATGGATGTCGCCATGTTCAAATGCGACTAGTACTTCGTCGTTTATTTCTGGTAAACAATCAAAACCTCGCTCTGGACCGGCACCGATCGCTACTACTCTTGCCCAATTACTTTCATGTTCTTCTGTTAATGTGGGAAATTTTACTCTGACTCTTCCCCATTTTTTCGGGTCTTGGTTGTTACTTACTATTCCTACTAATAAACTTTGTCCTGGCTCAAGTTGCTGGGCAGAAGAGATGCGATCGAGCTTATTTTCTCCCCGCAAGCCTCTAATACTAAATTCGGTTGTATAAACTCTTTCTTGATATAAATGTCGGGTTTCCGTAACATAGTAACTACCACTATATTTCCCCATCTCTTTTAGTTTTACTACTTTTCCGACTTGTATTCTTGGATCTCCATCACTTTTTGCATCGGCATAAACAAATTCTCCCCCTAATTCATCGCATACAGCTTGAGCTATTTTATCGGCTTCTGTTGCACTGAAAACTGGTCGATCTACGACTATCATTTTTGGGCTTGATGGCTTGCCACTAAAGGCACTGCTAGTTTTACTGCCTTTGCCAAAGTCTGTAGAAGTAATTACTTGTTCTGAGTTTTTTGTTGATACAATGGCTTTTTTCTGTTGATAATCCCAGCCTCTTACTTCTACAGATTCTACCTGGTTGGAGCTAGAAACTCGTACTCGGAAACTATATAAGTCTTCTAACCATTTTAATTCTAAATTTTCTCCAGCTTTGGCAGCGCGGAAGTTTAATTTTCCATCTTGTACAAATAATTCATAACCAACTCTTGCTGCTCTTTCTCGCAAAAATTCCATGTTGGTTTGATTTTCTTGAAAAATATAATCATAGGGTCCGCCGCCGTTGCTGACTGTTCCTGTTGATATTCCGGCTTCTCCTGCTATTTGATTAACTATATCGCTATCGGTTTTATTTTGAAATGATCGATTAAAACGTCCTCTATGGAGGCGATGGGAAATGTCATATCCTCGTACAATTACTGGTGCTTGTGAGTCACTACTAAAATGAGCTTCAATGGCTGTTATTTCGCCTTTGAGTAGGGTGCTTTTTTGTTCTTCCGAAAATGCTTCGGCTTCGGTGGTGCTGGATGTAAAGCCTATTTCTACGGATTTACCAATACTAAATATGCTATCATAAGCCCACATTTTATCATCTGGTCGTCCGGGTAAGTAATCGTTACGAATCATCAGGGTAAACATTCCTGGCTGATGTAAACTTTCTTCTATGGTAATTTGTAGGATGTCTTCCATTAAGGCAGAGGAAGCATCACTGCCGTTGATTTTTAAAGTTGGCTGACTGAGATAACGAACTGCCATGATTTTTGTTGTTGTGAATGGTTTTTATGGTTTATTTGTTAACTAATATACATGGTTAATTTGATAATTTTTCTATACAGGTAGTATCTCAAATATTTAGATTTTTGAGTATATAGTTTATCTACCTATATAATTTAAACAATAATTATATATATTTATAATAATCTTACCGATCTCTTCCTTATCAGTAATAATTATTAATTTTTATTTTAGCTTTTATTTGCGGCTTCCTCTGCTATCTGCTTCCCGGTTTACATTTGCTGGGGCACTAGGAGAACCCGCAGGTACAATTACATCAACTTCATGTAAAGTTAAATCAACTATAGCTCGTGCAGGGGTACCATCTGGTAAAAATAAGGTTAGTTGATAGCTAAGTTGTTCTACAAAACACCGTAAATATTGCTGTTCTCCCCAGGTAAAAATATACACTGGTGGTACTTTTTTTCCTGATGGAAATTCTACGGCTTGTCGTAGTTTGTTAATATACCACAGTACATTACCGCCTTCTTCGTAGGTATCAAATACTATATCGGATATAGTGAGTTTATAAGGTGATAAGTATTGAAAGCTAACTTTGGGTAGTCCGTTAGAGGTTCTTGCGCCTTGGGCATCGTTAACGTTAACTGTTCTACTAAAGGTTAGTTTAGTGGGGTTAAACATGAATTCGATTTTGTCTACCCCACTTTCAGGAAGTTTGGGAATTAGTGTAGCTTTTTTTAGTTGTGCCATATTTTTTAGTTAGATTTTTTTGAATATATTAAGTTTTGAAGATTAAGGAATTTGGCATAGTAAATAGTACCTTGGTAATAGTAGTAATAAAATAGAATTATTACTGAATAAAAATGTATTTTTTCGGTGTTTTTTATGAGTAAATATAATGCTGTTTTTAGCGAAAATAGTGATTACCATGTCTTTCTCGTTCTATTTCTAGCCATTGTTTTATGGTATCATAAACTTCTCTGGCTATATTTTCTATGTTGATGGAGTTGATTTTGGTAGGTTCGATCGCCTTTTTTGGGTAATCTGGATTTGGGTTAAATTTAGAAGTTATAGTTATTTTTTTGGTTTCTGTGGGAGGATTTTCTGAATAGTTAATATTATTGTTGGGCGATGGTGGTAAAATTAATATTGGTAAATCATTTTGCCATTGATTTATTTCCTCTAGGGGTTGTACTGCTATTGTTTCTCTGGGTATTAAGTCTTTTTCTCCTATTAATTCGTCAATGCTAGACCATGAGTTGGGTATATCTATAGTTGTGATGTTATCCTGGGATGTTGTTTCTAGGGATAAGTTATCATCTAAGTTATATTTAGCTAGGTTATTGCTATTATCTATAACTGGATTTAAAAATGATGTATTTAGGTCGATCGCTTCTCTATTATTAATATCTGGATTTTTTTTGATTTCCTGTGCGATCGCTTCTGTTTTTTCTTCCCATACTTTCCACTCTAGTGGTGTTAAAAATTGGGGATTAATTAACTGTTTTCCCAAGGGCTGCTGGGGAGATAAAAAATTTTTTATTCCCAAAGGTTCTTGAATATTTAGCCATTTTACCCCTAGTATTTCCATAATTAATTACTCGAAAAATATCCTAATTTATCTCTTCCTGCTAATACAGAAGCACTACCTCCCCCTTTAGTATCTACTTTGATACCTTCATAGGCTAAAGTTAATTCTTCAATAGCTACATTATTGCCATCTGCTTTAAATGTTGGTGTTTTCCAAGCCACAGGAACTGCACCTATTAAAGTCCAGCATTGCATAGTTTCCCCAGCTTGATTAAATAGCAAAATATTAACATTTCGCCGTTCTTTTTTACTATCACTTAAGGTTTTACTTATCCAATTCCAGAAAACTAAATCATTGGTAATACCTCGTTTTAGGGTGACATCTGCAAATTCGGCTGGCCCTAAAAGTACGCGCTGTTGATCGTTTACCCCGCCTTCAGATCGTTTTTCGGTTTTTATTGTTACTCCTAACCCGGAACATTCATTAAAACAAGCAGTAATAGTGCTTTCTATTTCTACATAAAACCGATTAGCTGTAACATAATTTAGGCTTGGATCATTTTGACCATTAGATTTTTTTGTTTCTGCCATCTATATGACTCTCCGTATTTTCTACAGAATTGCCCTTAAATACCTATTTTAATTATTGATGCGACCTTAGTAAATTAGCCAAAGGTCGAATTTTTGCTATTTAAAACTTAACATTTGCCTGGTTTAAAATGTTAAGTTTTATTTTAATTTATATTTTAATTCAAGGTAGGGGTTCTAGGGGTACAAGTCCAGTTTTATTTAGTAAATGCTGGCCTTCTTGAGATCTGAACACCTCCACAAATTTAACCCCAATACGAGGCCGGGTATTATCTCTAGGATAAATTACGGAAACGTTATAGGCTAAAGGATAAGTTTTAGTTTTAAATAAAGGAATATTTAGGCTATAATTTCCTTTTTGATTGCATAGATCTGTGGCAGGGGTGATGGGAATGCCGTTATTTTGAATTAATGCTTGGATCGGATTTGGCTTATTATTATTATTGACTACGATGGCTAAGGGATAAACGGAACATTGCCCAAAAACTTTACTAGCAGTTCCAAAAGCTATTCCTCCAATTCCATTAGACTCAAAATCTTGAATAATTCTCCGGAGAGTTTCAAAAGTAGAAATCCGAATAATTGGGGATTCATCTTTTTCTAATAATTTTCTAAAATCAGCAATATATCTTTCATTTTGCAATACCCTCTGTTCAAAAATTTTTATAGCTTCAAGTTCAGTGGGTATATATAGTTTTACGGGTAAATTCGGACCGCCAAGCTGTTGCCAATTGGTAATTTGTCCGGTATATAATTGCTGTAATTGTTCAATAGTAATTTGTCCTTTTAAAGCCTGGGGTAATCCTTGTTCTCTTTGTACATAGCTAAAATTCACGAAAACTAATAAGCCATCAAAGGCTATTTCTTTATCTTCTAAATCTCCTGGTAAATTATCTGTTAAAGTGGTAATTCCAAATTCGGCTTCTTGCGATCGAACTTTATTTATTACATCTTCTGGTAATGTTTGTGGTTGATAGTTTAATTGTAATTTAGGTTGATATTCTTGTATTACTTCTGCCAGGGTTTTACCTTTTGATACTAGATTTTTTTGCAGTAATGTATAAGTCCAGGTGCCATTTTTTTCGGCAGTATAAGTAAATTTTCCTGGTGGAATGGCAGATACATCAGCGATCGAACCCATCACCCAATCATTTTCTGGTACATTACGAGATGCAGTTTTTCCCAGTAAAGACCAGATAAATAATGCTAATGCTATTAAACCTAAACCAGCTAAAATCATCCATAATATCCGATAAAATTTAGCTTTCTTATCCGTTTCTGATGTAATTTCTTGATGGTTATTATTTAATAACATTTCTGGGGGCATTTCTGGCATAGCATTCCGGGCAATTTCCGCAGTAGCAAAGTTTGTTTCTATACCGAGAAGAACCAGAATATATTTTTTTACATCTAGGTTAACATCAGTAGGCCATAGTTTATCATTTTCTGGTTTAAAAGGTTGACCAGTTTCCGGATTTATTTCTTTGCCTAATAACATATAAAATGCTATACGACCCAAGGCGTTTAAATCATCTGCTACTGTAGGATTTATATTTTCTAAAGGTGGAGGATTAAATAAATATTCCCACAAGGATAAGTCAGAAAGATAGATGAAAAACTCAGTTTCTAACAAGGAAAATTTATTGATAGATTCTTGATTTTTCTCTGGAGATTTTTTATGAGATTTAGCCGATAAATTTGGTCTTAATATTAGTGTATCTAAATTGATGTTGCCATGGGCAATTCCTGAGACAATTTGACCAGAAGGAAGGCGAAATTTTTGACCGTGTAGAGATTCTAAACTTTGCAGGACTTGATAGAGTATTTTTAAGATTGCGATCTCGTTTATTGGGCCGTTTTCGGCCAGATATTGCCGCATAGTTAAGCCTGCATTTAAATTACCTGTTGTAATTAAATAACAGCGTTCCTCATTGGCATCAGCAATAGCATCCCAAGGTTCAATTAAACGAAAATTATGTATTCTGCCATCGGCAAGATTTACCCCGGCTAATTGTTCAAATGTTTGCTTTCTTGCCTTGGCTTCTTGCTGATTAAAACAGCGATCGGGTATGAGATATTCTTTAATTATTACTGGTTGTTTTTTTGATATTTCAAATCCCTCATATAATCTCCCCAAGCCCCGACGATTTAATAAATTTTCTATACAATATCTACCCCGTTTCCCCCTAATTTCTGTTTTTGGCGCTAAAATAGCAGGAAAACGACATTCTTTACAATATTTTGCTTCTCGATCTTCTGCTACTGTTTCTTGGGGTATTTTGCAGCCTAAAGGATTACTACATTTACAGCGATATTGTCTATATAATAATCCATTTAAATGCAAGTCATCTTTTACTATTTCTGTATCAACAACTTCTGGAGTTTCCTCTGGAAAAATTTCTGGTTTTAGTTGTTCCAGTATAGGTTGAATCCATAAAAATCGATATAAAAAATTATATCGATGTAATCTAGTTAGTGGATTAGGATTTCTGTTTAGGTAATGTTTCAGTAGAATGCTAGGAATATTTTTCATTGTATTTTTTTTAGTCACTAGTTAAATTTGTATTATCTTTTATTGCTAATAAACTTATTTAGGGAAAGGGAAATAGTGCAAAATTGATGATTGTTACACAAAAATAGATTTTGCCTGGGATTTTATTAGATGTTTATTATCCCATTTGCTACCCGGAAAATATGAATATCTAAATTTTTATTTAATTTTTTAGCTAAAGTTCAATTAGTTTGATATAAGTAAAATTGTTATCAATGCAGGCAACCATTATGGCAAAAGAGCAAGTTACCAAACTGTTTCGAGATGCTAACGCTAATCCGGCATTAAAAGAACAACTTAACTCTGCCCCAAACTTAGAAACTTTTGTGGAGTGGGCGCAGGGATTGGGTTATGATTTCACTCTGGAAGAATGGCGAGAAGTTACCAGCTTTCAAGTAGAAGAACTCAAAAGTAAAGTATCAGAAATTCCTGGTATATAAACTTAGTTTATTATATCAGGGGAAATTCCTAGTTATTCAGATAATTTTGGGTGTATATCAAACAATATTTGCTTGCAAATATCTGGGTTTTTTGTGGCTATGAGGGGCGCT
Source organism: uncultured bacterium (assembly GCA_963923765.1). Lineage (GTDB taxonomy): Bacteria > Cyanobacteriota > Cyanobacteriia > Cyanobacteriales > CAWUOF01 > CAWUOF01. The sequence continues at coordinate 8,324 of CAWUOF010000112.1, forward strand.
AAAGCGCAACAACATTTTTTACAATTTCAGAAATGCACCCATAATTTTTATTTCTCAATAACTAGGTATATTTTCTGCTAGGCTTCCACAGAATTATTATCTTCTTGCTGGGTTAATTTTGAGATAGTTTTGGCTAGTGCAAAATCTTGTTTAGTTAATCCGCCAAATTCTTGGGTAATCAAGTTAATTGATACTTTATTTTCGATAACACTTATATCGGCTTTGTGGCCTGTTTCCCGTTCTGCTTGCTTAACGGAATTAATAAAGTTTTCCATTTCTGCGGTGTCGGCATATTCAGCTACAAAATTTAATCTTGCACCTTCAAAAGTCCAATCTGGTAGGCTTTGCAGACGTTCAACTATTTCTTTATCGTTAAGAATTTTTCCTTCTCCTTTGTCTTTGATAACTTTAAATTTGCTATTATTTTCTGCCATGCCCAGGCTAACTTTTGGCTGTGCGGCTGTTCTATCAGATACTTCTAGTTGGGAAAAATTATGCCCGATCGCTTCTTCCTGTTCATTTTTGCTACTGCTATCCGACATTTTTTGTGCTACGGAGTCATCCCCAAAAGGACGAGTCTGCAAAAGATTCTCTTCCGACTCATTAGTAGGGGAAGAGGAAGTTTTTTTCTTTTTACGGATATAAGTTTTGACTTTCATCAACTTTACTCTCTATATAAATTTAATGAAAACAAGAGCAAGACTACTTTATAAATCTTGCTGATATTTTCGCCTTTACTTAAAAATTTGCGTTAATTTGGTTATTTTGTCAATTAGCCTTAGATAGACTCTTTTGAGTCGATCGCCTCTGTGTAACAATTTGTAACATTAACAGATAAATTGTTGAAATAGGCTGATTTTCCAGCAAATATGAGCTAAAAAGTAACCTCAAGATTATTTTAACCCAGAACCCAGGTCTTTAAACTTTACCTGCAAATTCGACTAAAGTCTAAATAGCGATCGGGGCTTTGTTATGTATAATATTAAAATTAGATATTAAATAGAAAAAATATAATTAATGTTAGTAGGCTTTATTGACCATATTATGAATATTTAAACCAGTTAAAATTAACCTTTCCCTGTGTCAGATTAAGGTTTTGCAACTTAATTTATTTAATTTTATTTACTGCTAATAAATGCTAGGATATACAAAACTATTAAATAGTATTACAAATTTATAAATAATCTTGCAAAAAATCTAAACTATGGTCTTCCCAACAGGGTTCGGGACAGCGCCTGCTTAAACCTAGTTTAATATCTGTTTCAATTTCATCTAAATCATCGCGATCGAAAAAACTATTTAAAGCCTTAGCATCTTGTTCTCGCAAAGGTGTTAAAGGTGCCGCGTGTACATTTGGTCTTCTATTTATGCCAATGCTAATATTAGATGCAGTTAATTTCCCCAACTCCATAGAATTTATTGGGCGTTGCAATTCTTTGCCGCCTTTAAGTCGGTGCAGTCGCCTAGAAGATTTTGATTTCTCCATATCAGATTTAGAAGAAATTAAATC
>CAWUOF010000113.1:0-9800 GCA_963923765.1 uncultured bacterium
TATCTTTATATTTAAGCATTCATCTTGTATTTATGCAACGCCGAATTTGAGATTTTATTACCATTGATTTAATGGGAAATCATTGGTAATCTAAATTAGACATTTGCAAAAATAAAAGAATAGTTTTAGTCAGGAGTTTTAGTAAGTAATAATACAACTATAACTACAATATAAATGGGCGTATTGTAGGTAATACGCCCTTCTTATTGTTAGATATTCTCTAATACAAAAAACTCACCTATAATTGAAATTAGGCTAGATGGGTTATTTATCTAAACCAGAGAACTAACAAAAACTTGCAATTGTGCCATACCTGCTTCGATCGTCTCTGTGCTAGTGGCGTAGGATAAACGAATATGATCATCTGCACCAAAAGCTATACCAGGAATTGCGGCAACTTGATGTAATTCTAATAGTTTGCTGCAAAAATCTAGGGAAGTCAAACCAGTTTTACTGATATTGACAAAAACATAAAAAGCGCCATCGGGTTTTGCACAAGTTAAGCCCGGAATATCGTTAACTAAATTGACGATTAATTTCTGCCTTGCTGCGAAGGCTTGACGCATAGTTTCTACACAATCTTGTGGCCCTTGTAAGGCAGCGATCGCGCCGTATTGGGCAAAAGTACAAACATTTGATGTACTGTGACTTTGGATAGTACTAGTAGCGCGAATAATATTTTTCGGGCCGGCTAAATATCCTACACGCCACCCTGTCATAGAATAAGATTTAGCAAATCCATTACTAATTAGGGTGCGATCGAAAATTTCTTGACCAAAAGAGCCTATACTAACTTGTTCAGTACCTTCATAGATAATTTTTTCGTAAATCTCATCAGAGACTACTAAAATATCTTTTTCCACCACTACTTCTGCTAAAGCTTTAAGCTCCGCAGGGGTGTAAACTACTCCAGTAGGGTTAGAGGGAGAATTCATTACAAACAAGCGAGTTTTTTCTGTACAAGCTTGTCGTAATTGTTCTGGGGTAATTTTATAACCGCTACTCGCATTTGTATCAATAATTACGGGTACACCTGCGGCTAATCTTACCATTTCTGGATAACTTAACCAATAGGGTGCGGGGATAATTACCTCATCTCCTGGATCTATGACAGCCAACATTAAATTAAATAAAGAATGTTTGCCGCCATTGGTGACTATCACGTTTTCGGTCGTGTAGTTCAAATTGTTATCTTTTTTTAATTTTTGCGCGATCGCTTCTAGTAGTTTTGGTTCTCCCGCCGCAGGACCATATTTAGTTTTACCCTCTTGGAGAGCTTTTTCTGCGGCAGCTTTGATATGATCTGGCGTATCAAAATCTGGTTCGCCAGCACTAAAACTACAAACATTGATTCCTGCTGCCTTCATTCCCTTAGCTTTAGCGTCGATCGCCAATGTTAGGGAGGGTGTTACTTGACTAACTCGTGATGCCAGCTTCATGCCTACTTCACGCCTAAAAAACGTATTTTTTGTACATCGACAATATGTTACAGTACCCCACCAAATAGATAGAATTGTGTAATATAATCTTTATATCTGTTAGGCGATCGTTACATCTGGTGACATATATACATCTTGGATAGCATGAAATAATTTCACCCCCTCATCAAAGGGACGCTGAAAAGTTTTACGCCCAGAAATTAGCCCAGAACCCCCAGCCCGTTTATTTATTACTGCTGTGCGAATTGCCTCGGCAAAATCATCTTTGCCAGCAGCGCCTCCGGAATTAATTAGCCCTACCCGTCCCCCATAGCAATTTAATACCTGATAGCGGGTTAAATCTATAGGATGATCTGTAGTTAATTCCGAATAAACTAATTCATTAGTTATGCCATATTTTTTATTATTTGTTTGAGCAACTGCCCTATAACCATTATTAGATTCTGGTAATTTTTGTTCAATAATATCGGCTTCAATAGTAACACCAATATGATTAGCTTGTCCAGTTAAATCTGCGGCAGAATGATAATCTTTATTTTGCTGAAAAGCCGAATTTCGTAAATAGCACCAAAGTATCGTAGCCATGCCGTATTCATGGGCTAAAGCAAAGGCTGGGCTAACTTCTGTAATTTGGCGATTAGATTCCGGAGAACCGAAATAAATAGTAGCGCCAACTGCCACAGCCCCTAAATTCCAAGCTTGTTTAACTGAGGCAAACATAATTTGATCATATTTATTTGGAAAACTAAGCAATTCATTATGATTTAATTTAACAATAAACGGGATTTTATGGGCGTATTTCCTAGCAATACTGCCTAAAACTCCTAAAGTAGTTACTACCCCATTACAACCGCCTGCTAGGGCTAATTTAATGATATTTTCCGGGTCAAAATACATGGGATTAGGTGCAAAAGAAGCTCCGGCAGAATGTTCTATACCTTGGTCTACTGGTAAAATAGATAAATAGCCGGTATTAGCTAATCTACCAGTGCCATAAAGTTGTTGTAAACTTCGTAAAACTTGGGGATTGCGATCGCTTTGTGCCCAAATCCGATCTACCCAATCCGGCCCTGGTAAATGTAACATTTCTGAAGAAATTTTAGCCTGATAATTAAGTAGATATTCCGCATCTTTTCCTAGCCAAGCTGCGATAGATTTTTTAGATAAATCGGCAGTATTTATAGTCATAATTAAAGTTCCTAAAAATCACCTAATTTTGATAAAAAATCATAATAATAAAATCTAAAATTAGACGATTAAGCGCATAATATTTAAAAAATAAATTAGCAAATAACAATTTATAAATATTATACCTATTTTTCAGTAAAAAGATACCCAAAGTTTAAAAAAACCGAAGAAATATATTACCCTAAATATCAAGAAACTTTTGATCACGGGGTGTTTTAATGGTCAACAATCAGCAATTAGCTTTATTACAACAGGGAATCAATAGTTGGAATCATTGGCGAGAAGAAAATCCGGAGATATGGCCCCAATTAGTCGGGGCAGATTTGCATTCCTGTAATTTAAGTGGGGCAAATCTCATGGGCGCAGATTTGCGGCAAGTAAATTTTTCAGGCGCTAATTTAAGTGGTGCATATTTAAGCGAAGCTGATTTATTTGAAGCGGATCTTTCTTATACTAATCTTAGTGAAGCATATTTATTTGAAGCTAATTTAAACAGAAGTAATTTAAATGGAGCAGATATACAAAATGCTTATTTAGCTAGAGCCGATTTACGGGGTGCTTATTTAATTGGTGCTAATTTAAGTGGTGCTGATTTACGGGGTGCTTATTTAATTGGTGCTAATCTCAGTGATGTAAATATGCAGGGTGCAAGTTTAATTCAAGCAGATTTACAAGGGGCAGATTTTCGAGGTGCTAATCTGGCGGGGGCAAGTTTAATTGGCTCGCGTTTGTTAAAAACTAATTTCGATCACGCTAATTTATCCGATTGTTTTATATATGGTATTTCGGCTTGGGGATTAAATTTAGAAGGTGCTAATCAATCAAATTTAATTATTACTTTACCAAATCAGCCCTCGATCGCCATAGATACCCTAGATGTTGCCCAGTTTATTCATTTGTTTTTAGATAATCCCTCGTTACGAGATATTATTTATAAAATAAACTCTAAAATAGTATTAATTTTAATTGGTTTACGTCCGCCAGAAAAACAGGAATTATTAGAAGTAATTCGCCAGGAAATTCGTCGTTATGGTTATTTGCCGGTAGTATTTGATTTTAAAAAGTTAGCTAGTCGAGATGTAGCCACAACTATTTTAAATTTAGCTTCTATTTCTCGTTTTGCGATCGCTGATATTACTAATGCTAAAAGTATAGTTTCCGAATTACAACGTATAGTAGCTCAACTGCCCTTTGTTCCTATACAGCCGATCGCTCAAATTCTTAATAAAGAATATCTGATGTTTGATGCTTTTCAAAAATACCCTTCTGTTTTACCAACCTATTATTATGATAATATAGAAAACTTATTAACTTCTTTTTCTCAAAAAGTGATTATTCCTGTAGAAACAATGGCGAAAAAATTGGAAAATAATAAATAAGGGAATTTAGAATGTAGAATGTAGAATGTAGAATTTAGAATTTAGAATTTAGAATATATGATATAATTAATTATTCATTAGGATTTTGAGGCTATTGTTATAAGTTTTAATTCATTTCTATGTACTTTCTTGATTTTGGAGTTTAATGGTGGGATTTCTATTATTTTCAATATCATACATAATATAAACAAATCAATAAACAAATTCATTTACTTTGCTGCTATTTCGCTAGGAATTAAAATCCCTAGCTTATAATAAAAGTCTTCTGAAGAGGACTAAGTTTATATAAAATTGTCCTAGTTAAGAAAAATAATATTTATAGAAAATTAATTTTAAATAAAAAAACATAAAAATATACCAATTAATAGGGCAAAATAAATTATATAATTGTAAATTAAACAATTTCTGAAAATAAAGCCAAAATTTAATCTATATAATCAGGGATTAAAAATATGACTATTTCTCAACCTCGTTTTGGATATACGTTACCAGTTTTTGCCTGTGCTGCTGCCGTTGCAGCTTTACAACATTTACGAGATGATAATAAATCTAGTTTATCGGTAAAAATAGATTTAATTACACCACCAGAAATAGCCGAAATAGCTATTGAGCAAGTTGCTAGTATTACTGAAAATTCTGCTTTAGCAATTACTCGCAGTGACCCAGGAGATAATCTGGATTTAACCCGAAATACGCCGATATGGGCATTAGTAGAATTTAGACAAGATGGAGAAGAAACTATTATAATTAAAGGCGGAGAAGGAATAGGGCGTTTAGAGAAACAAAGAGGACAAGCAGCAATTTATCGTTATGGGCGAAAATTATTAGAAGTAAACTTACAAAAATTATTATTAGCAGGGGAAAAAATAACTGTTACGATAATTATGCCAGAAGGTCGAAAATTAGCCGATCGCACTTCTAATGCTGCTTTTGGTGTAGTAGAAGGGCTATCTTTACTGGGAACTACAGGAATTTCTGAGCCTTTAAGCGCTCCTGGGCAATTAGAAATATTCCGAGAAGAATTAAGACAAAAACAGGAGTATTTTGATAGTTTAGTATTTTGTATCGGAGAAAATGGTTTAGATTTTGCCAAAAAATTAGGTATTAATCCTAGTCGGCTGTTAAAAACAGGGAATTGGTTAGGGCCGTTAATGGTAGAAGCGGCAATTTTAGGAGTAAAATCTATTATATTATTTGGATATCATGGTAAATTAATAAAATTAGCAGGGGGAATTTTTCACACGCATCATTATTTAGCAGATGCCAGATTAGAAATTTTTACAGCTTATTGTGCCGATCGAGGATTATCAACAGAGGATTTACAAGCTATTTTAAAAAGTACAACAGCCGAAGCAGGATTACAGTATTTACGGGAATTAGATAATATTAAAGGAAGTAATTATTTACAGGAAGTTTACAACACAATCGCGCGTCAAATAGACCAACGCTCAATGGCTTACATTCATACTCACAGCGAGAAAAATATCCGCGTTGGCTCAATACTGTTCGATCGCCAACGTCAAATCATCGTTAAAAGTGAAATAGGCGCTGATTTGTTAACTTTCTTATCTATAAATTAATAAAAATATACTAGACAAAAGAAAATAGTGAAGAATAATTAAAATATTGTAACAGAAAAAAACAAGTACCATTAAAACATGAAATACGCTAAAAAGCAAAAATAAATAAATACAAAAAGCTGTAAACAAGAGCAAAAAACCTGCCAAAATAAAAAATCACAGGTAAAGTTTTTGAGAAAGTCAAGCTATAATCACACATCAATATTTTTACTTAGGAAATATCAGTGACTTTGCAAATCGAACAACCAACCAAATCTGAATCTGAATACGGAAAGCTAAATCGCCAAATGATAGTCATTTTGGACTTTGGCTCTCAATACTCCGAGCTAATTGCTCGCCGAATTCGGGAAACACAGGTTTATTCTGAAGTATTATCCTATCGAACCACCAGTGAACAATTACGACAAATAAATCCCAAGGGAATAATTCTTTCTGGTGGGCCTAGTTCTGTGTACGATCCGGGCGCACCGCAATGCGATCCGGAAATATGGAATTTAAAAATACCAGTACTGGGTGTCTGCTATGGTATGCAATTAATGGTAAAACAACTGGGGGGAACAGTTACCAGAGCCGATCGAGCAGAATATGGAAAAGCATCATTACATATAGACGATCCGACAGACTTATTTACCAATGTGGAAGATGGCTCCACAGCATGGATGAGTCATGGTGATTCTTGCACAGAATTGCCATCAGGATTTGAATTAATGGCTCATACAGAAAATACATCCTGTGCGGCGATCGCTAATTACAATAAAAAACTTTATGGTGTGCAATTCCATCCCGAAGTAATACACACCGTAGGAGGACAAGCTTTAATTCGCAACTTTGTATATCATATTTGCGAATGCGAACCTACTTGGACTACAGCCGCTTTTGTAGAAGAATCTATCCGAGAAATTCGGGCGAAAGTAGGAGATAAAAGAGTATTATTAGCGCTTTCAGGTGGTGTAGATTCTTCAACGTTAGCATTTTTGCTCTACAAAGCGATCGGTGAACAACTTACTTGTATGTTTATTGATCAAGGTTTCATGCGGAAATATGAACCAGAGCGATTAGTAAAATTATTCCAAGAGCAATTTCATATACCTGTGGAATATGTTAATGCTCGCGATCGGTTTTTAGAAGCTGTTAAAGGCATTACAGATCCAGAAGAAAAACGCCGTCGTATTGGTCACGAATTTATCCGAGTTTTTGAAGAAGAATCTAAACGCCTTGGTCCTTTTGACTATCTTGCCCAAGGGACCCTTTACCCGGACGTCATCGAATCTGCTGATACTAATGTAGATCCTAAAACTGGGGAAAGAGTAGCTGTTAAAATTAAAAGTCACCATAATGTCGGCGGTTTGCCTAAAGATTTACGATTTAAACTCGTGGAACCTTTGCGGAAATTATTTAAAGATGAAGTTCGCAAATTGGGACGAGTCATAGGTTTACCAGATGAAATCATTAGGCGTCATCCTTTCCCTGGTCCTGGTTTAGCTATTCGCATTCTTGGGGAAATTACCTCCGAAAAGTTAGAAATTCTGCGGGATGCTGATTTAATTGTCCGTCAAGAAATTAATCGTCAAGGGGTGTATAACGATTTCTGGCAAGCATTTGCTGTATTGTTACCTATTCGTACTGTAGGTGTGATGGGTGATCAACGTACATACGCTTATCCGATTGTGTTACGCTTTATTAATAGCGAAGATGGGATGACGGCAGATTGGTCAAGGGTGCCATATCCTTTGCTAGAAACTATCTCTAATCGCATTGTTAATGAAGTACGGGGTGTTAACCGGGTGGTGTATGACATCACTTCTAAACCCCCTGGTACGATCGAATGGGAATAAAATAAATATAGGGCAGGCAAAAACCTGCCCTGGGTTTTGCCGGTTGGTTACAGGAGACATCTAAGCGATCGCTGCCTAAAACCTAACCTTGGCATCAAATATTGTGGAAAACTCACTAAAATCTGTGGAAAACTCCCGGATTCTGTGGAAAACTCTAGTTTTCATATTAAAAAAATCTGAGTTTCCTTAACTGCAAGAGGTAATTTATGAATTTACTAAATACTTCCAAAAATAAAATAGTACTGACTATAGTCAGTGCTACAGCATTTAGCTTGCCTATATATTTGGCTACACCTTTAATGGCTCAACAAACTTCATCATTAATTCAACAGTTACTAAAAACCAAAGAATGCTCATCTTGTAATCTTATAGGTGCCCAATTAGGGGGTAGTAATTTAATCGGTGCAAATCTCAGTAATTCGGATTTGACTAATGCTAAATTAGATGTAGCTTTACTAGAAAATGCTAATTTAACTGGTGCTAAGTTAAACGGTGCTAATCTTAACAATGCTACTTTACAAAATGCTAATTTAGCAGGCGCAAAATTGGGTAGTGCTAACTTAGCCGGCGCTAATTTGAAAAATGCTAATTTAGCAGGTGCAATTCTAACTAATGCAGATTTAACTAATGCTAATCTTGAAGGTGCCAAGCTGGATGGAGCAAATCTTACTGGAGCGATCGGCATTAAAAAATAAATCAGTTTCTGTTTGATGTAGAATTTTTGTTTTTGGATATTTAACTACTTGATAGCTTATTGATCCAAACTTGAGCTACCCGAAATATTAGAAAATTCGGGTATTTTTTTATTGACTTATTCCCTGGTGTAAACTTAATTTTCCTCTGCTGGATCATAACTAATATGATTAGATTTATATTCCGGCGGTTCCACGTGAATTAATACTCGCACAGGATGATATTTTTCTTGCAAACGCGCTTCTATTTCTTCCGTAATTTTGTGGGCGGTGGCTATATCTTGAGCATTGACAATTAAATGCATTTCAATAAATACCTGTCGCCCTACCACACCGCGAGAAGCGATTTCGTGACAGTTAACAACTCCTGGAACTTGCATAACAATTTGATGAATAGCTTCGGGAGCAATTGCTATTTTATCTACTAACCAAGGTAGATTATCTCTTAACACTCCCCAACCACTCCAAGCTACTAGCAAAGTAACAGGAAAAGCTAACAATACATCTAACCATTGATAGCCTAGCCAAACTCCAAATAAACCTGCAATTACAACTAATGTAATCCAAATATCACCAAGGGTGTGTTGAGCGTCTGCTATGAGAATGCCGCTATTTACTCGTTTACCTATACTATGTTCATACCAAGTAACGAAAATATTTACCCCGACTACAACTAACATTAACCATAGTACAGGAGGCGACATTTCTACTTTTTCTCCACCTTTAATTAATTTATCTATTGCTCCTTGGATGATTTCTACGCAGGCTAAAACTAGAAAAGAAGCAATGGCTAGAGCACCTATAGCATCAAATTTTTGGTGTCCGTAGGGATGCTCGCGATCGGGATATGGTACTGCCAAACGACTGATAAATAATCCCATAATATTACCAGAACTATCTACCACACTATGCAAGGCATCCGCCAATAAACTTAGAGAATTTGTTGACCAACCTACCGCCGCTTTTAATCCCATTACAAATAAATTAAGTAAAAGCGTAATTAGTAAAACTTTTCTAACTTCAGCACGGTTATCTATGACCATAATTTCTCCATGATTTATCATCAAATTTCATAATTATATTTTAAATCTTGCAAGTTAAATAACATTAAATAATACATTAAATTATAGGATTTAACGCTTAAATTTTTCCAGAATACCCAATCAATAAGTAGGGTTTATTGATAAAACTAAGCATTTAATAGCAGTGAAAAACCTGTATTTATTAAAATTATTTTTTTAAAAGGCTATATAATTTATCATTAGTAGCAGAATATTAAGATTTATAATTTATGTCTGGTTCTCAAATCACCCTCAACCTCATCGATGGTGCTGTTTCTTTTAAATTTTCCCCAGAAGCAGCACAGGAGTTAAAAGAAGAAATGGCTAGTTTAATGACAAGCCTAAAAGCCGTTGCTGCCTCTGCCACTCCCGGCGCTGGGGTCAAACCGGTTCGTCATAAATCAATGGAATATCGTTATACAGGGGATATTTTTTTAGAAATTGAATGTAACCCTAACATTTGGCCTAGTCCTTTTGCGGCTAAAGTGTTATTAACTGTCAGAGACGATCGTCTGCGTTTAACTACCCAAGCCGAACTAACTCGAATTATTGAAGATGTTAATATTTATTTAGAACAGGCAGCAGGTTAAACCCACATTCCGCACTTCATTAAGTAATATTTTATC
>CAWUOF010000114.1:0-9769 GCA_963923765.1 uncultured bacterium
AAATTTAATTGTTCTTCCCAGTTTTGCCGTTGATGTTGTTGAGATTGTAATAATAATAACTGTTTTTGATCATTTTCTTGCTCTTGGCGTGTTTGATTTAATTTTTCAGTTAAAATATTTAATTCCTCTTCCAGAAATTCTCCCGAAAGTAATTGAGTTTGTATTGTTTCTAAATTTTGTTCAATTACTTCTACTTGGCTTTTAAATTCGCGAGATTTTTCCTTGGCTTTTTCTGATAATTCATCATATTGGGAAAGTTTTAATAAATCTGCTAAAATTTGCTTCCTTTCCTGGGGTTTTTTCAGCATAAACTCATCTGCACGCCCTTGGCGCAAATAAGCAGAGTTAATAAAAGTATCGTAATCTAATTTTATATGTTGTAAAATAATTTGTTGTGTGTTTCTGATTCCCTTTTCTGTTAAGGGACGAAAATTATTATTTTGTTCTGGATTAAATTCTGAAGCTATTTGAAATTCTAAAGTAGATGAATGTCCTCTAGTACGGGTACGAATGACTCTATATATAGAGTCTTGATTTTGAAAAATAAAATCTACACGGACTTCTTTAGCTGTAGCGTTAATAATATCATCTTCTGAAGCAACGCGACTATTACCCCATAGCGCCCAGGCGATCGCTTCTAATAAGGAAGATTTACCAGCACCATTTGGCCCGCAAATGCAAGCTAAATGTAACCCACGAAAATCTAAAGTTGTTTCCTGATAGCTGAGAAAGTTTTTTAGAGTAAGTTGTAATGGAATCATGCAAAATTAAACCTCAGCATTTAGTAACATCCCACATTGTCTCCCTAACTATATTTTAATCTGAAAATACCTGTTTTTGTCTGATTTTGACAATAAATTATTTGGTAACATTTGAAAATGTAACATTTTTTAATAATTTGTATTAATAAGAAAAAAATTTATCATAAAAATTTACTAAGATTTCGGCTAGTTACCTTATTTAAAATTCCCTGGGAAGATAAAGAAAAATCCGCCCTGGTGGTATATACAAAATAGAAATGTGCTAAATTAGTCACCTATCTAAAATTAGTAGGAAATACTGGGGAGATAAATAAATGGCAGAATTTATTTATAATGAAGAAAAAATATTACTTACTCAAGCAGTAAAAAATCATAACATTGATGAAATAAAACAAATAGCCGATCGCCTTGCCAAAAAAATCTCAACAGAGCAAATAGGTTCCCTATTATTTGAAGTCATAGAAACATTACCCCCTGATGATGCAGCTTGGGCATATACTAATCTTTTACCGGAAGAAGCATGGGAAGAAATGCAACAAAATGCCCTAGTAAGTTTTTATGAAATTTTACTAGAAAAAGGATTTGAATCTGGTAGAGATTTTAGTGTTACTCCTGATGGGGTAAAACTGAGTTTAGAAGCTAATGAAGCCCTATTAAGAGATATACCCCAAGAATATCGGAAAATGTATAATGATTTGTTACAAATAGGTGCGATCGCTATTCAAACAGAATCTCCTATTTTACTCCTAGAATCACGTTTAGGTGTACCCTTTGTAAATAATATACTAGAATTAATCGCCCAGCGATTTCCCACTTTATCCGATGGCGAAGCAGCTACTTACTTGTTTAATATTTTTCAAGGTGTACAAGCCCGCACAGATATCCCTATGTTAGACTTAATAATAGGTAAATTCCGCGATAATATGAGATTTAATAACATTTTTGAAGTGATGGAAAATGGAGATTTTCAAGCAAATAATGATTGGATGATAGATTTAATATTAGCCGCCGGCGGTAAAGCGGAATTAATAACAGATCCAGAAAAACCTGAACAACAAATTCTCAGCCCTCAAAGTCAAGAAATTTTGGATAAGGTTTATTTAGAATTATATAGAATAAATAATATTAATTAGTAGTTTGTTAGTAATTTACTAGGTGCGATCTCTACCCTATCAGCGATCGCACTACTCTACAAGTCTCAATAGCAAAATCCAACTAAAGAAAAAATAAAAAACCCTTAAAAATGTTTAAAGGATAATAATTTAAGTAGAGATATAGCAAGTGTTGGTGATGATATAGTACCACCAATTTTTTTACTGCCTAGATGCATTTTTAATCCTTAGTAACTTTTAATTTATCTTTTTCTTGTTTTTCTATTTCTGGTAATTTTAAAATAACCCCTGCAAACAACCAGTAATAAACTGCTACAGGATCTGTATCCAGAGGATACCAATAGGTATTATAACTAATAAATAAAACAAATACCCAAAAAGAAGCACCTATTCCCCGTAAAGAGCGATCGCGGATCGATCGATAAGATTTAAAACACAAATAAGTTAAATTGCTAACAAAAGCCAAAAATGCTAACATTCCTGGATAACCAATTTCATAAAGTAATTTAGGATAATATGCCTCTATCAGCTTAACAGTATCAGCTGTACCTAAACTACGAGCAGAATTAGTAGCCCTGCCCAAGCCTTGACCTATTAAAACTGTTTTTAAATAATTATGACTATTTTGAAATTGCATAGTAATTTCTTCATATGGTGGCGAAGCTTGCCAGCGACTATATACACTATTTAACCGTTGCTGAATTACTTCTTGATTGGGAATTGCTACCAATCCTAATATCACAGATAATCCTATAATAATTTTCGCAAATCTTTGCCAATTTTTAATTTGCCCTGTTAGTAATAATAAACCCACAAAAATAGGAGGAATTAACACCATAGCAATGCGTTGTCCAGAAATAACCGCCATAATAAAAACTAATGCCAAGGAACCTAAGCTTATCATTCGCCATAAAAATAAAGGATCATTAAAAGCAGCAGCAAAATTATAAAAAGCACTAGAAATTAAAAACCAAGCCCAATGCCAAGGAGAAGCAAATGTACCTGGTAATCTAATTGTTCCATGTTCTTCATTAAAAAGCAAAGAACCACCAAAAAGACATCTGAAATCTGTTGAAGCTTTAAATAATACCTTTCCGACTCCTATTGTACCTGTACAGCGACCTGTTTTTAACCAAATAAATTGCATTAAGCCCATAACACAACATATTAAGGATAAGATAACTAATAACCGAGTAAAAAATAATAATTCTTTTTTACTACGAATTAGATAATAGGTACAAAAAATTAAAGGAATATAACCTAATAGTACTTTTATCCCTAGAATACCTATAAAAATAGGTTTATCTCCCCCTGGCTGGTTAATTTGTTGGATGCCATTGACAAAAAGAAAATTTAGTAAAACAATTCCTACTAAAATAGCTAGGCTAGGTATTAATTTTCTTGGTATTAAAATTGGCTGTCTTTTTTTAAAACAATATAAAAGTAATGATATTAAAGCTGGAATATAAAAAGCATCTTTAGCTAACTGAAATATAGCGCCAGGTTCAGCCCCACCCAAGGTATAGCTAATAGTTCCCGCAAAAGGTAGATAAATTATAAATAACCATAATCCTAAATAGGGATATTTATAAGAAAAGGCTATACAAATAAAACCAAGACTAGCCATAATAGCTATTTTGCTACTACTAATAATTGCAAAAATAGCAGTGATCGCAATAGCAGCCGCCAAAATTGTAGCACTAAAACTAATAAATTCTTGGCGATTTCGTGCTGCCCTACGTTTTTTTATGGCTATCTCTTTTTTACTTAAAGAAGTAATTTCACTCCGCGAATTTTTTTTTGATGTTTTCTGAGATTTTTTAGCTTTGCGTTTTAACATACAAGTTTATTTTTCTGGTTTTAAATTTATAATTACATCCATTGTTATAACTAGCCCAATAACATTATAATTATTTGTTATTACATCGGGCAGGATTTGACCAAAGACTATGGGGAGTGCCATTATTAATATTAGCAACAAGTTCTAATTTGCCTAAAGAATTTATTTGCCAGCCATTAGCTTCTGCCAGGGGCAATTGCTGATTAAAATTCCCCAATAATTGTTTTTTATTTTGATTATTTTTCATCTCAATTGCCAAATTTTCTGGCTGTAATTTTTCCGAATTCACCAGATTTTTATCTGGGTTATTTAACTTAATTTCTCCCAAATCTACTAACGCCATATTACTATTAAATGACTCTAAAGGATTACTAGGCAATCCTCCTTTACCAGTAATATAAAAAGTATTACTGGTTTTCTTTTGGCAGACATTATCAATTAAGTTCTCTGCATCAATAACTTGGGCAGAAAAACTCACTAATCTTTGATGATTTTGAGTATTAAAAATCTGGATATCAATAACACCATTAAACTGAGTTCCCAGGTCAGAACTAGCTGTAATTTTACTATCAGGAAAAAGAAAAAACCCTTGGGTATTAATTTTAATATTACCTCCCCTTCCTTGAAAAGCATTAGCAGTAATATTACTTTTGTTTAATAAAGCAATAGTATCACTATTAATCAGTAAATTCCCTCCATTCCCCGTACCTCCAGCCGTAGTAGATATGCGACTAATTTGTAACTGTAAATTTTGAGTAGAAATATTTATATTTCCCCCTTCACCAGAAGCAGCAGCAGCCGTAATGGAACCGCCATTATTAATTCGGATAGAATTAGCATTAATTTCCAAGTTACCAGCCTTACCTGTTTTAAGACTTTCTACAGTAATTTTTGCCCCATCTCGAATGATTAAATTATCAGTATTTACTATCAAATTCCCAGCATTTCCTGAGCCACGACTGCGAGCAGCTAAAAGGTTTCCTAATAGGGAAGAACCGCTTAATTCCGCAGACTCAGAAGCATTTAAAACTAAATTACCTCCATTTCCAGAGCCAAAAGTAGTAGCTGATATTGCAGATCCAGCTATGCCATCGAGAATAAATCGACGAGTATTAACTGTTAAAGAACCTGCATTACCAGTAGAAAAAGATTGAGAACTAATTAAGCCATCATGTAATTCTATAGAATCAGTAGCATTAACAACAAAATTACCAGCTTTTCCAGCACTAAAAGTATTAATAGAAATCGGAGAAAATTCCAATACTAATCGCTTAGTATTAATATTTAAATCACCCCCATCTCCTTTACCTTGAGTACCGTTAAATAAAAGAGATGGTGGCACCGAAGTTACAACACTTCCAGGTATAAAATTCGCTTCAGAAATACTACTAACAACTTCTACAGATTCAGCCGCATTTACTAATAAATTACCAGCTTTGCCATTACCGAAACTAGCTGCTAAAGCTACCGCACCTTGGCGCAAGCTAAATTTTCCGGTTTGAATTGTTAAATTACCCGCAGACCCGGAACCAAAAGTTACAGCAAATATCCCGTTTTTTAAATCAGATATCTTGACATCACGATTGGTGATTTTATTCACAAAATTTACTGTATTATCACTAACTACATCGACAAAATTTCTAGTATTTATTGTTAAATTCCCGCCTTGACCTTCTGCAAAAGTTGAAGCAGATATAAAAGCACCATTATTTATCAATAACTGCTCGGCATTAATATCAATACCTGCACCATTTTGATTACCCAAAGTATCGGCTTTGATGAAGGAATTATCATTTAAGGTAACGCCCTTACCATAAATTTGAATCTTACCACCACCAATGCCACTGGCATTAATACCAGCTTTTTGATTTAAAAGAATATCTCGGAAATTTTGCTGATTAGCATATTCTAATGTAAATTTATTTTCTAGGGGAGTCCAATTGATTTGAACAGGTGTTAAATTTTCTGGGTTTTGATTAGCAATATTACCTGCAATACTACCTAATTCAATTCTACCCCCAGATGCTGATAATTGCCCACCTTCTAAACGAATATCACCACCAACTAAACCTAAAGTTTTTCCAGGTAATACAGATATTCCGACTATTTTACCGTTACTATCGGTAGCTACTGATTGATTAATAATTGTGCCATTGGTATTGCTAAACTGTAATCCGATGGGTAAATTTATTTTTAATAAAGGTGGTGTTTCTGGATTGATGGCGCTGTAATTGCCATTATTAAATTTGATATTAGAAGCAGTACTAGCTAAAAAAGAACCACCTATATTTAAAGCTGCATTGCGACCAAAACTTATGCCATTGGGATTGATAAAAAATAAATTAGTAGTGCCATTAGTTTGAATTAAGCCATCAATTTGAGAGCTTGAGTTACCTGTCACCCTGGTAAAAATATTTTGAATATCTACAGTATTATTAAAAAAAGCTGTGTTACCTGGGGAAACAGAAAATTCTTTAAAACTATGAAATAAGTTATTTCCCGCAGTTGTACCGCCAGTGATAATGTGAGTGTTTCCCTGGGGTATGACAATTGAGTTAATAGGAAGAGTGACATCAGGAATAATTTGGGCTTGTATTTGTGTTGGTAACAGGCACAAAGTAGCAGATAACAACCAGAATAAATAAGGTTGATTTTTCATAAAATATCTGTCCTTAGTAAGGATAATATTAAGATTTCAAATGTTTTTTTGAAGTAATATTTATTACTGGTAAAAATCATGGATATTTTAGACAGTCAATCCCCGTTTTTGCGCTGTCTTCACAAAATTGAAATATAAAAAATTTATAGATTTTTACCTAGTTAAAATATGTTGTTGTGTAATTGCGAAGATACACTCTGTTAGCATTTAAAAGTCTTGATTAATTGAGTTTTGGTGTTTTACAGGAGTTTTGTTGGTAAATATATAAAATATCAGAATTCGCTTTAAAGATATATTATATCATAGGGAATATATTTTTATAAAAAAGCCCAGTTCCAAGCAGAAACCGGGTTTTCAGCATTTATCTAACTGAAAAAATTTGTAAGAGAGATTAGAAAACAGACAAGGTGCATCTCATAGACAGTAAAAAAATCTTGTAACGGGAGAAAATATCCATAATGGGGATAATTTAGCTAAGATAGCGCAACAACTGTTTTTTATGGATGCACCCCATAGTTTAGTTGTTGAAATTTATACTAGGTGTTGAGTAACAGCAGATACCAAATTATCAGCCCAATGATGAGCTAATTCTAGGCTAACAGCTTCTACCATGACTCTAACTAGGGGTTCGGTACCGGATGCCCTGACGAGAATACGCCCTCGATCGCCCATTTCGGCTTCAGCAATATTAATTGCTGTTTGCACTGCTTCGCATTCATGCCAATGTATCCGCCGATCGCGATTTTCTACCCTGACATTTTTTAACAATTGGGGATATTTCTGAAAACTACTATCTCGTAAATCACTTAAAGTCACACCCGATCGCTTTACCAAAGCTGCTAAATGCAAAGCTGTCATAATTCCATCGCCAGTAATTCCATAATGGGGGCAGAGAATATGGCCAGATTGCTCCCCACCTAACATGGCTCCCTGTTGTAGCATTTCTGCGTGGACATATTGATCGCCCACTGCGGTGCGAGTCAATTCGCCTCCCAACTGTTTCCAGGCCCGCTCAAAGCCAAGATTGGCCATTACCGTAGAAATAATTAGATTTCCTGGTAATTTCCCTGTTTCTTTTAATTTTTTACCCCATAAATAAAGGATGTAATCTCCATCAACGATGCGACTTTGACTATCTACTGCCATAGTGCGATCGGCATCTCCATCAAAAGCAAAGCCTAAATCTGCTTGATATTCTTTTACCGCAGCCTGCAAGGATTCAAGATGGGTGGATCCACAGGCAACATTAATGCGATCGCCATCGGGTCGATCGTGCAAACAGATAATTTCTGCCCCCATAGCCTGAAATACTTTTGGGCCAATTTCCACCGCCGCACCCCAAGCCAAATCTAAAACTATCCGCATTCCCTTTAGATTCACTTCTGGTAATAAAGGATTTTCCAAAGATAAGGCATAATCATTTATTAACTCTGGACGATGATAACTATGGCCCTGGCTATTTGGTTCCTCAGTTTCTAATTTCCCTCTCAATCCCGCTTCAATTGTTGCTTGTAAATCTTTGGATAATTTGCTGCCATCTGGCCCAAAAAATTTAATTCCATTATCTTCGGGGGGATTATGGCTGGCAGAGACCATAATGCCACCAATTGCCCCATAAATACTAGTAAGATAGGCTACTGCGGGAGTTGGACAAAGGCCAAGATTCCAGACTTCTAACCCTGCTGTTGTTAATCCGGCTGACAGGGCTGTTGATAACATATCACTGGAGTTGCGGGAATCTTGGCCAATAATTATCGGGCCGATATTATTTTCTGTCTTGGTAAAATTTTGGCGTAATACCTGACCCCCCCAAAAACCTAATTGCCATGCTAGGGGGGCTGTTAATAAGTCTCCGACTTTACCGCGAATGCCATCGGTACCAAATAAAGGTGTTTTTGGTAATGCTGTTGGCTGCCAATTGGCGATCGCCTTGGCATCTATACTTGGTTGTATATTGGTTTTAGATGTTTGTGTCATTACTGAATTTTAAAAACAGCAGGAAGATTTAACCGGAAAAATTCTAACATTTCCTCTAATTTACTAGGGAAAATAGAATTTTTACAACTTATCTTACTCTAAACAAGATTAGTATCTTTTATCAGGATAAAAAATCTATAGTTATTTTATTTATATATGTAGATTAGATATTCAAATTCCCCAAACCTTTTGGTTATGTTTTAATTATTGAACATATAAAAATTTATAGCTTAAACTTCCTCTATAGAGGTTATTACCACCTTAATAATATTCAACAATTAGATGAATTTTTCTAAAATAGCGGCAGTTTGTTCACCAGTAACAGCCCAGTTAAATAGAAGCGATCGAGTTAAGGATTTTTCTCGTAAATGCGATCGCACTTTTCCATCTTTTACTACCATTGCCATTGCTGCGGTAATTTCTTCTACATTTTCTGGATTTACTAATAATGCCGCATCTCCTGTTACTTCTGGTAAAGATGCCACATTAGCAACAATCACAGGGGTTCCGCAACTCATAGCTTCTAACACTGGTAAACCAAAACCTTCCCATAAACTGGGAAAAACTAAAGCTAAAGCTTGATTCATTAATACAGGCAATTCATTATAACTAACATAATCTAAAATTTTGATTTTTTCGATTAAATTTAATTCTTCTATTTGTTGCCATAATATAGGAGTATATCGCCGATCTTCTGGCCCAACTAACCATAATTCACAATCTAAATTTTTAGGTAACTGAGCAAAAGCTGATATTAACCGCGATAAATTTTTATAAGGATTTTGTCTACCTACATACAAAAAATAATTACTTGTAGGTAAATTTAAACAGCGAAAATTATCGCGATCGCAAGCTAAAGGAATAGGTGTAATTTTTTCAGCCGGAATAGCAAAAAAATCAACAATATCTCTTGCCGTCGCCTGGGAATTACAAATAATATGTTCTGCATTTTTTAAAACTAAAGGCATATAATATTTACAATAATAGGTTAAAGCTGCCAAACCTTCAGGAAATCTTAAAGGAATTAAATCATGTACCATCACAATCGATCGACATTTAGTAAATAAAGGTGCTTCGGGAAGCGGCGAAAATATCAGTTTAGAATTAAGTTTTTTATAAATTATAGGTAAATTTAACTGCGTCCAGAATAACCGTCTTAAATGACCTTTTACCCCTTGTTCTGGAGTTAATCCTGATGAGATATTATAACAATTATAATTATTTATTTTTTCAGAAACTAATAGGGTAGGTGATAGACATTGTAAATAGGGTAAAATATTTAAAATATATGTACTAATACCCGTAGGATATCGCATTAAAACCGAAAGATTAATTAATAATTGTTTATTCATAATTTTAGAAAATCGCTAAAGCGCAACAACGGTTTTTTATAATTTGAAAATGTACCCAAATATTTTAA
>CAWUOF010000115.1:0-9746 GCA_963923765.1 uncultured bacterium
CCGCGTTTAGTCGCAAAAACTTTTTGGAGATTATTAATTTCTAAATGCATGATTATATCCTGAGCCAACTATTAATAATCGCTATCTTACTTAATAAGTAAATAAACATATAAATGATATGATTATTAACCATTATTACAACCATTGCTAAAACCTGTATTAATATAAATTAATCAAACCAACTTAGATTATTTTTTGCTACCTGTTTTAATTAATGATTAATAGACCATTTACAAGTCCAACGCAAAAACAGGCGAAAACTTAAATCTAAAGCAAAACCAATTATACCTAAAACAATAATATAAGCAAAAATTTCATCAGTTTTTAAGAATTTTTGAGCTAACAAAATACGTTTGCCTAAACCATTATCAGCCGCGATTAATTCAGCCACAACTACCAAATTCAAAGCCGCAGCCATATTAATACGAAAAGAATCAATAATGTTAGGAATAACGTAGGGAGTAATTACCTGTAATAAAATTTGTTTGCGTAAACCTCCTAATGTATAAGTTACTTCAATCAATTCACGGGGAATAAACTTAACGGCATCCATAATCATCAAGGTATTAAAAAAAATAGTCCCGATTAAAATGAGCATTATTTTAGAAGTTTCATCAATTCCTAAATAAATAACCAACAGAGGAATAAAAGCCGGGGCAGGCATATAACGCACCACACCAATAATTGGTTCAGTTAAACTACGAATACTAGAAAAAGCCCCCATTAAAATTCCTAAAGGAATTGCTAAAATTCCTCCCAAAAAAAGCCACCTAAAACTCTGAAAAAGCTAGTAATAGTATCTTGCAGTAAAAACCCTTCTTTCCAAAGATTATTTAATGCTTGAATGACAGCTAAATATGTATAAGATATTACAATTCTAGGCAAATATATCTAGGCAAATATAGTTAAGAATTCATCTAGTAAGATTTCAACTATGTTTATTAGGTCTGTTTATATAAAAATTATTAAATTAATTCTAAATTCCAATAAATAAAATAAAATACAAAAATCTTTTTTAGGTAAATTTTCTTAAAAAATAAAATCCCCATCACATGGCTAAATTTGCATTATAAAGATGGGGAGATATTTATTGATTTACTTGATGGAATTGATACTTAGATAACACCAGCATTGCTAAGTCCTAAAACCAGTCCTATACCCAGGATATGACCGAAACTAGCAATAGCCAGCAATTCTGGTAGACCAAATCCTGTAAATAAAGCAGGTAAACCAGAGATAGCGGGGCCTTTACCGGGATTTTGAATGGCATAGCGACCGATAGCAAGGGCTACTAAGTTACTCAAAATCATAATGATTCCAACGCTAACAGACCAAGCTGGGGTGACAGGTACTGCGCCTTTGACGACAGCTAATAAAGCAGAGTAAAACAATTTTTTATCTCCTACAAGAAGAAAAGTTACAAATACTCAGAATTATAAAAAGCTATTGCTAAATAACTTAATTTTGTTTTAATACTTTAAGAAACTCAATATTTCGATACAAAAATGTAGATATGCGGGTCAAAATTTGCGGAATTACTAAACCAGACCAGGGAAAAGCGATCGCCCAATTAGGGGCAACAGCCTTGGGCTTTATTTGTGTCCCTTCCTCACCTCGTTACATTACCCCAGAAAAAATCAGGGAAATAGTAAATACCTTGCCCATAAATATTGATAAAATTGGGGTATTCGTAAATACTGCAATTGAGGATATTGGTAATATTTTTACTCAAAGTGGTTTAACTGCTGTGCAGCTTCATGGTGATGAATCTCCAGATTTTTGTCGCCTTTTACGTCAATCATTACCTCACCAGGAAATTATCAAAGCACTAAGAATTAAAACTATCACTGATTTAGAACAAGCAGATATTTATTCTACCTGTGTTGATACCCTGTTGTTAGATGCTTATCATCCTAATCAATTTGGGGGAACGGGTAAAACTATAGATTGGGAAAATCTGTCAGAATTTAAACCTAAATGTCCTTGGTTTTTGGCGGGAGGTTTAACTCCTGATAATATTCAAGAAGCGTTGAGTAAAATACATCCTCATGGTATCGATCTTTCTAGTGGTGTAGAATATGCACCAGGAGATAAAGATTTAGGGAAAGTAGCTAAATTATTTGAAAATTTAAAAAATTTAGGTTTTTAGATTTTTAGTAATGGGGGGTAAATTTATATTGATTTTTCCCATTAATTCAAATCATAGCAGCATAAAAGTGATAGTATTTCCCAAAGGGTAAATATTTAAAGTAGTATAGCATTTAGTCCAAGCAAGAGAATATGGCCCATACAAAATAATTTTTCTAGTCCAATAAAAATATTACTTGCAAGAGATAAAATTTTTTGGGTAAACAGGGGAATTTACTATTTTAGTTATAATAAAATTAACTAATGAATTTTTCCTAACTATGCTTTACTGTCTCAATCCTCAATGTTCTAATCCAGTCAATCCCGATAATCATAAATTTTGTCATGCTTGCGGTTCCCAACTAATACTCAGAAATCGCTATCGCATACTTAAACCCCTGGGAAATGGAGGATTTGGTAAAACCTATATAGCATCAGATACTGATTGCATGAATGCAGCTTGTGTGATTAAGCAATTTTTGCCTTCTTCGGAAATACAAGCTAATCCTTTGGTGTTACAAAAAGCCGCAGAATTATTTAACCAAGAAGCGGCTAGATTGTTGGAATTAGGAGAACATCCCCAAATTCCCAGGTTATTAGCTTATTTTGAAGAAAATCAGCGCTTATATTTGGTGCAGGAATTTGTAGATGGTGATACTTTACTAACAGAATTGCACCAGCAAGGAGCTTTTAATGAGGAAAAAATTAGACAAATTTTAACCGATTTATTACCTGTTTTAAAAATAGTGCATGAATATGGGGTAATTCATCGGGATATTAAGCCAGATAATATTATGCGGCGGCGTAAAGATGGGAAAATAATGTTAATAGATTTTGGTGTTTCTAAACAGGTAACTGGCAAGGCGATCGGACAAAGTGGTACAACTGTTGGAACCCCAGGATATGTACCTTTGGAACAATTGCGAGGGCAGGTTTATCCAGCTAGTGATTTATATAGTTTAGGTGTTACTTGTGTAAGTTTACTGACTAATTGTTTACCAGATACAGAGGGTAATACCCAACTTTATGATCCGACTGAAACTGCCTGGATATGGAGAAGTTTTTTACCACCAGGTGTAAATGTTAGTCGCAATTTAGCGTTGGTTTTAGATAAATTATTGCAGGAAAGAGTTAAGGATAGATATCAATCAGTAAATGAAGTAATAGAAGATTTACGGGATGATTTAAGTTCCGATCGCGATATAGACTATAAACCTTTACGAGATTTACTAGCAAATGAACAATGGAAATTAGGAGAAAATGAAACTATACAAATTATGCTAAAAGTAGCTTGTCGAACAAAAGAAGGTTGGCTACGAAAAGAAGATAAAGATAATTTTCCCCAAATAGATTTTCGCACTATTGATACTCTTTGGATAAAATATAGTAACGGACGTTTTGCTAAACAAGCTGGGGATTTGTTGCAAAGTATTACTGATGATTTAAGTTCGGTTGTAGCTGTAGATTATACTAAATTGCGGAATTATTTAGCGGCAGGAAATTGGCGCGAAGCTGATGCAGAAACTGTTAATGTTATGCTTCAGGCAGCCGGAAGAAAAGCTGAAGGTTGGATTGATCTTAATAGTATTAAAAAATTTCCTTGTGTGGATTTACGCACTATAGATGGTTTATGGGTAAAGTATAGTAATGGTAAATTTGGTTTTAGTGTGCAAAAAAAGATTTGGGAAACTGTAGGGGGTAGCCCTAATGCGGATGGTAAAATTTATAAAGTGTTTTGCGATCGCATTGGTTGGTATGAAAAAGGAGATTTGTTTTTTTACTCTAATCTTATCTTTGATATTAGCGCCCCTAATGGTCATTTACCATCAGGAAGGGCCGGAGATATTGCTTTATTAATTAGATTGGTTGGTAAATTTGGCGGTTTTGGTGTAGAAAGAGTTTGTGCCATCGTCGCTAAGTTGCAAGAATGTGGCATATAGTTAATATTTACCCTGTCACTAATAGCAATATAACGAAAATACTTGTTAAAATAAGAATTAGCTACTAAATTAAAATATTAGTGGCAGTCATCATATAGCATAATTAGTAGTAATTAGGAGTAGTGATAAGCCGTGTTTGAGTATTTTAATTGGGAAAATTTTAGTAAAACCATCAATAACAAAAATAATCCCCATCGCTTTAATGGCTGGTCTTTAGACGATCGCAATCCAGAAATGATAAAATTTATGATGCCAATATGGGAATGGTTTTATCGCTACTATTTTCGCGTTACTAGTGATGGCTGGGAAAATATACCTTCAGAAAATAAGTTATTAGTAGTAGGTTCCCATAATGGCGGTTTAGTAGCACCAGATATGCACATGATAATGTATGACTGGTTTCATCGCTTTGGTACCGATCGCCTTGCCTATGGTTTAATGCATCCCCAAGTCTGGAAAGTTATGCCGGATATTGCTAAGTTAGCAGTGCAATGTGGTGCCGTTATAGCTCATCCTAAAATGGCGATCGCTGCCTTAAGAAAAAATGCTACTGTTTTGGTTTATCCTGGTGGTGCAGAAGATACTTTTCGCCCCCATTCGATGCGGCATCAAATTTATTTTGCTGGGCGAAAAGGTTTTATTAAATTAGCTTTACGGGAACAAGTAACTATTCTGCCGGTTATTTCCTGGGGTGCCCATGATACTTTATTAGTTTTAACAGATTTTTATCAACAAATGCGCCAGTTACATGAATGGGGAATGCCTTGGTTATTTGATATTGATCCGGTGGTATTTCCTATTTATTTAGGGCTACCTTGGCTGTTAACTTTCGGACCTTTACCCCATATTCCGGTTCCGGTAAAAATTCATTTGCGAATTTGTCAACCTATTGTCTTTGAATTTTACGGTAGAGAAGCCGCTAACGATCGCCAATATGTAGATGCTTGTTACGAAAAAGTGCGCTTTCAAATGCAGTTGGAATTAGATAATTTAGTCCGAGAAGTTAATCAAAATAATTCCTAATTATTGCCCGATCGCTTCCTAAACAATTTACTCAGAGGCGATCCCCTTGATTTTACCCGATTTATTTATCATGGGTCTAAGTAAAATATGGGTTATATACCAGGAGATCAACATCAGAAAATATTAAGAAATTCTTAAGAATTATTTATGATTTATTTTATTAGGAATTATTCTTAATTTGTATTAAATGCTACTTAAATTATTATCAGCAAAAAAAATAGCGTTATATCAGCTAAATATATCAAATTTAGTCAAATTTTTAGCCATAATCCCATTGACAAATAGCAGAAAGACCAACATAATGATATTAAGTTAATATGTATCTATTATAAATTTCTTATAGATTTGTGTAGATACATTATAATTAGTTAATAAAACCAATGTGAACTCAGCCGTTTGTAGATTCACAGATGCGGTTATTGAATCCATGAGTTCAGAGGTAGTTTAAATGCAAATAATCCAACAAATTCGCTGTCCCAATTGTGGCAGTCATGCCGAACGCCAATTAATTTCCAACACTCAAAGGATGCAGACTCAATGCCCAACCTGCGACTATTTTATGATTAATTGTTCCCTGACTGGCAAAGTTGTAGAAGCTTATGCTCCTGGTATATACGCTCGCCGATAACAATAAATTTAGATTTGGCGTTTTTTGATAGGTATCCCCCATTTTTGGATGAGGGATACTTAATATTTGGGGGGAATTTGAGATTAATTGCAGATTAAAATTAATTCCCAATTAAACTAGATGAAAATTAGTTAATATTTAAATAATATCTATATTAACTAATCAACATCAAAGAAGAAATATCAAATAATTATGTTAAAAAGATTACTAACATTAACTATTACTCTAACTATTATATCCCCAATTCTGCCAGCATTGGCAGACTTAATTCTGCCAGGAAGATGTCAGATGGGAACTTGTTGGGACACAAAACTTTATAGAAAAAAATTAATAGAAAAAGGCAAGGATGGCACTCTATATTCTGTAGATATAGCAACACGGTCTTGGAAAATGGGGAATGAAGCCCCAGCAAACTTTGGAGCTTCTTATTCAAATTATATTTACTGTTCAAATACTAAACCTGCTTATATTTTTAAGTCGCAAAATAAATATTATGCTCATTTTCTGAATCCAGGAGGAGATTGGTATGGATATAATATATCTGACTATCCTATCTATTGGGTAACTTGTCATAACTTTGTCGGTCCTAATTTCTTTTCTAAAGAGATGAAAGATAAAGCAATTCAACTGGGATATCCTTTAAATTTGCCTTCAGAGCAAAAAGAATTAAACCAGGTCAGAGATATTTTGAAATAAGCTTTTCATTAGCTATAATTTCCGATAATTTGTTGATATAAATCTTCAGGAGCAATATACTTTAAAGCCGAAATAGCATATAATCTTACTCCATTATCGGAGTCTGTCAAAAGTTGAATTAGGGGAGTAATTGAGCGGATATCCCCTAATTCTCTAAATCCCATTGCTATAGATTGCTTAATAGCATAATTATGAGTATTGGGAAGAAAATCAATTAAAATATCAGTGGCTTTGGTAATTAAATCTGGGTGTTTTACACGGGATAAAATAGCGATAATTTCCTGATAAATACTGACAGATTCAACAGCAAAATCTAGGGTTAAAGCTTGTTGCAAATATTCTAAAGCTTGTGGTGTTTCCATCCAGCCTAAAGCGCGAATAATATCTATTTGCAAAGAAGCGGGGGTATAGGGAGAGGCTAAGACTTGAAACAAAGCGGTAGCAGCAGTATCAGTTTTTAATCGACCGATCGCGATCGCTGCCTGTTGGCAAACTTGGATATTTATATCATAAAGCAAAGGTTGTAGATGATTGACTAAATCTAATTCTATAGCTAAATAGGCACGGTAGCCTAAAGCGATCGCCGCTTCTTTTCGCACTAGGGCAGAGGTATCTTTTAAAGCTGCTATTAATATAGGAGGAATGCGATCGTCGTGGAAACTAGCTAAAGCTTCTATAGCAGTCGATCGCACATTAGGCAGGCGATCGTTTACCACACTTAAAAGCGCATCAATAGTTTCTGGTGTACGAATATGGGCAAGCGATCGGGTAGCTAAAAATCGAGTTTCTTCCTGTTGCAATAAACTACTTAATGCCGCAATAGCAGAATTGCCGAAATTAGCTAAATTAGCCGCCGCCATTGCCATTAAATCTTCATTATCAGCAGTTTGCAAAACCTGGAGTAACCCATCAATAACTTCTGGTTCCTGAAACTCTCCTAAAATTCGCCCTGCAAACCAACGAAAATCTAAATCAGCATTATCATCTTGTAAAATTTCGATTAATGGTTTAATCGCTATACTTCCTAAACGTGGAATAATCTTAGCAACATCCCATCGTTGTTGAAAATCTCCTAATTCTAAAACTTGTAAAACCCGAAATAAAATTACATCTACATCTAAACTTTCGAGATTATCTATTGCCAATTCATCACTTAAACCTAACAAATCTATTGGCATTTTTTCTGGGCGATGTTGTTTTAAACCTTGAGACATTACTAAAACCTTGACTAAATTGTGCTATCTGGAGTCAGCAGTTATTAGATTTACTTATTTTTACTAAAAAATATACTTATAACTAGACTGACATGGACATTAATGCACAGGCTAAATATCCTGATTTACTTTAATTTTCAATGATTTAAGCGTTTTAAAAAAAGCTTTATGCAATTTTTGCATCAAACTTATGCATAAGCTTCATATTTCGACATATTTTGTAACAAACTATACGAACCTTCCTATTTTCTCGACGTAAATTTATCTGCAAATCACTGTTAAACAAAGCATTAAAACTAAATTAATCGCTTTCATAACAAGGAAAAACAGCAACAAAGTTAATATTTTTTGGATAACCTTTAGCCTGTAAAGTTAGCCTAATCAAATTGAGGTAAATTTAGTTACAAAATATACAAATCTTAAAGCAAGAATTAAAACAAAAATTAACCGACTGATATAAACCTAAAAAAATCACCTAGAAAAACGAGGAAAACCCATGACAGTAGCAGAAAACGTAACAGTTAGCTTAAATAAATTTGAAAAAATAAAAGCAGAAAAAGACGGGCTAAAAGTAAAAGCAGAATTAGCAGACTTTGCTAGAATTGGTTGGGAAAATATAAATGAGAGCGATCGAGATTACCGATTAAAATGGCTAGGTATATTTTTTCGCCCAGTAACACCCGGTAAATTTATGATGCGGTTAAGAATACCTAGCGGTATTCTCACCAGCAGCCAAATGCGCGTATTAGCAGAAATAGTACAACGTTATGGTGATGATGGTAATGGCGATATTACTACCAGGCAAAATTTACAACTACGGGGCATAAAAATAGAAGACATACCAGATATTTTTAACCGACTACATCAAGTAGGTTTAACTTCAGTACAGTCTGGTATGGATAACGTTAGAAATATTACCGGTTCTCCAGTTTCTGGTATAGATGCTAATGAATTAATAGACACCAGGGGATTAATTCGTAAACTCCAAGATGCCATTACCAACAATGGTGAAGGCAACTCCGACTTTACCAACTTACCGCGAAAATTTAATATTGCCATTGAAGGTGGAAGAGATAACTCAGTCCACGCAGAAATAAATGATATTGCCTTCGTACCCGCATATAAAAATGGCGAATTAGGCTTTAATGTTATAGTAGGTGGTTTTTTCTCTGCCAAACGTTGTGAAGCCGCAATACCTTTAAATGTTTGGGTGCCAGCTAATGATGATGTGATTAAATTAAGCCTAGCAATTTTAATAGTATATCGGAATTTTGGTTTACGTGCCAATCGGCAAAAATCCCGATTAATGTGGTTAATTGATGAATGGGGAATAGAAAAATTTAGATCAGAAGTAGAAAAACAATTTGCTCATCCTTTATTAACAGCCGCACCACAAGATGAAATTAACTGGGAAAAAAGAGATCATATCGGTATTTACCCACAAAAACAACTAGGATTTAATTATGTTGGGTTGCACATTCCCGTAGGGCGTTTCTATGCTACGGATATGTTCGATTTAGCCCGTTTAGCCGATGTTTATGGCAGTGGAGAAATTCGCCTTACCGTTGAGCAAAATGTGATAATTCCTAACATCCCTGATTCACGGTTAAAGCAATTTTTAAAAGAAACATTATTACAACGTTTTTCTATCACTCCATTAACTTTAAGTCGTACTTTAGTTTCTTGTACCGGCGCTCAATTTTGCAACTTTGCCTTAATAGAAACCAAAAATCGCGCTGTAGCTTTAATTAAAGAATTGGATGAAGAATTATCTTTACCCAAATCAGTGAGAATTCATTGGACAGGTTGCCCAAATTCCTGCGGACAGCCACAAGTTGCAGATATTGGTTTAATGGGAACAAAAGCCCGGAAAAATGGTAAAGCTGTAGAAGGTGTAGATTTGTATATGGGGGGAAAAGTTGGTAAAGACGCTCATTTAGGTACCTGTGTACAAAAAGGAATTCCCTGTGAGGATTTGAAACCAATTTTACGGGATATATTAATCGAAAAATTTGGCGCTCAAACTAAACAAAATCCTCCTGAAGAATCCTTGGCTCATACAGGTTTAATTATCGAGTATGAAGATACTAATCTGTCTCTTATACACATCTGACGCTG
>CAWUOF010000116.1:0-9743 GCA_963923765.1 uncultured bacterium
AGGAGTATCGTCGGC
The DNA here is from genome assembly GCA_963923765.1 of uncultured bacterium. Taxonomy (GTDB): domain Bacteria; phylum Cyanobacteriota; class Cyanobacteriia; order Cyanobacteriales; family CAWUOF01; genus CAWUOF01. The sequence continues at coordinate 16 of CAWUOF010000116.1, forward strand.
AGCGTCAGATGTGTATAAGAGACAGGCTATAATTAAACCAAAAATACCAGCCCCTAGAGAAAAAGCGGATTGAAAACTATTTAAACTAATACGTTCATTATAATCTTCGGTTAATTCTGGAACTAAGGCACAATAAGGCAAAGTAACAGCAGTAAAGGTAGTATCAAATAGTAAACTAATAATTACATAATACCAAAATAATCCCCATTGATTTGTATTATTATCGTTACTAAAATTAGGGATAATCCAATGTAAAAAATAGAAAATAGCAAAGGGAATAGAAGCAGCTACCATCCAAGGATAACGACGTCCCCAACGGGAATGAGTACGATCGCTTAACCAACCAATCAACGGATCATTAATACCATCCCAAATTCTACCTATTAATAATATCATCCCGGCTAAGTTTGCATTTAAACCAGCAACATTAGTGATAAAAAACATCATATAAAAGGTGCGGATGCTACCTGTAGTTGACCCTGCTACCTCGCCTATTCCATAGCTAATTTTGGTTAATAAACTTAATTTTTCGTTATGCTTAGAATTCATGGTATTTATTTTTAATATGTAAGTGTTTGTACTCTCTTGTTCAATAGGAGTAAAAAATTTAGCTTTATTTTGTTTTTTCCCTTAGAAGTAAGCTATTTATATATTAAACTGTGCTATAATAATTATATGCAAGTTTATAGAAAAATTATTAGATTTTGGAGAAAAATTTAAAAATATGCAATGTTCCAAGTGTGGGACTTTAGCACATATAGGCGATCGCTTTTGTGAAGAGTGCGGGGCATCTCTAACAGAAGATACTGCTAAAAATACTGCTAAAGGATGCATTAAATGTGGCGCTAGTCTCGATAAAATAGATCAGGAAGGATACTGTTTAAATTGTGGTTTTCGTAATGAAATTAAAGAAAAAGATCATTTAGAAATTAACCTGCAAAATAATTTAGCCGGTGTTAGCGATCGAGGCTTGAGACATCGCAAAAATGAAGATTATCTAAGCTGTGGCAAAGTAGAAAAAAACGCTTATATTTTGGTTGTTTGTGATGGTGTTTCTAGTTCTCACTCCCCAGAATTAGCAGCTAAAGCGGCGGCAGAAAGTGGATGTCAGGCGTTAATTAATGCAGTGGAAAACAACCTAGAATTATCATTAGCAATGACTCAGGCGATCGCCTCTGCTCAAGCATCAGTTTGTGATATTGCTAATGGAATAATAGAAGATCCACCTTCCACTACCATTGTCGCAGCGATCGTGCAAAATAATACTGCTACAATTGGCTGGCTAGGTGACAGTCGCGCCTATTGGATATCCTCAGAATTTTGTCAACTTTTAACCATAGATGATTCTTGGTTAAATGATATGATTTCTTCAGGAACCATGACAGCAGAAGAAGCTAAAAAATCAGAATATGCCCATGCTATCACACGCTGGTTAGGTGCTGATGTAGTCGATAATTGCGAACCGTCTATGGTTAATTTTAATATTACCAGTCCTGGATATTTATTACTATGTACAGATGGTCTCTGGAATTATGCGCCTTCCCCCATACAAATTGCTGCACTGATTCCAGAAAATTCCGAGTCTGATGCGATAACAATAGCCAGAAATTTAGTAGAATATGCCAGGGAAAAAGGAGGTGCAGATAATATTACAGTTGCTCTTTATAAATCGGTATAATTTAAGTAATTGCAAACCCCAAAATTATGAAGTTATTGTTAACAATAGTAAATATGAAAAAAATTTGCTAATTTAGAATATATATTGATTCTACCTAATAAGTATAAAAACTTGATTGTAAAGAGAGGTTTTTAATGTCTGCCCAGTTTAAAGCGGAAGTATTCCAAAATGCATATTTACCCCAAGGGGCTAAAGAAGTTCATGCAATTATGACTGTTATTGTCGAAGGCAACGAGGGGGTAAGCACTGTTACAGGAGAAAAACTTTTTGGGATTATTTGTGATACCTCTGGATCCATGGGAGGACAAAAAATTTATGCAGCAAAGGAAGCGATCGCCACAATAGTTAATTTACTACCAGAAGATGCGACATTTTTCATCGTAACCGGCGCAGTTACAGCACGTTTAGTCTTCCCTACATCCATAGCAACTCCAGAAAACAAACAAAAAGCAATTTCTGCCATTAAAACAATAGATGCTAGTGGTGGTACAGTAATTTCTCGATGGCTATTTGAAGCCTTAAAACAATTTAAGCAAATGCCCAATGCAGTAAGGCAAGCCTTATTACTTACCGACGGACAAAATGATGATTCCGACACAGAAACACTTAAAAAAGTCTTAGAAGAATGTGAGGGAATTTTTCAGTGTGACTGTCGTGGTGTAGGTACAGACTGGAGAGTAAAACAACTACAACAAATATCTAATAAATTATTAGGTACTACTGATATTATAGCCAAGGCTTCCATGATAGAAGCAGACTTCAGAGCAATTTTAGAAAAAGCCATGAATAAAAATGTTTCTGATGTATCTTTGCGGCTGTGGAATCCCCAAGGAGCAAAGGTGATATTCTGTAAACAAGTTAGTCCGGAAATAGTCGATCTAACTGGGCGATCGAAACAAATAAAACCACAAATACTTGACTATCCTACCGGGGCTTGGGGTAGTAATGAATCGCGAGATTATCATTTTTGTATCCAAGTAAATCCTGGTAATGTTGGGGATGAAATGTTAGCAGGAAGAGCTAGTTTAATTTATACAGTAAATGGAGTAGAAAATAAAATTGCCGAAGCTCGTATTTTAGCAATTTGGACTGATGACGACGCTAAAACAACTAAAATTGATAAACGAGTTGCTCATTACACCGGTCAAGCGGAACTAGCCCAATCAATCCAAGAAGGCTTAGAAGCTAAAGAAAAAGGAGATATAGAAATTGCTACCGCTAAACTTGGAAAAGCAGTAAAACTTGCCTATCAATCAGGTAACGAAGCCACAGCAAAACTATTAAAAAAAGTAGTAGATATTGAAGATGCGGCAACAGGTACAGTACGTATAAAACGAGATGCTGCTAAAGAAGATACAATGGCTTTAGAGACTCGATCGACTAAAACTACTCGCATTCCCAAATCTTCTTAAAATAAGAAAATTTTTAATTAGCTGAATTACTCCCAGATAGGGGAAAAATATCAATCAACTATGTCTACCTACAATTGTCCAAAGGGTCATATTTCCACCGAAGCAGATTACTGTTCAGAATGTGGGGCAAAAATTCAAGGTATTACTGAAGTAAAGTTAAAAATTCCAGAAATAACAGTACAACAAATAGGAAATACTGTTATAAACTGCCCAGACTGTAACGCTCCCCATGACAATGATAGTGGTAATTTTTGCGAAATTTGTGGTTATAATTTTCTCACAGGCGCACATGGAGAATTAGCCCCTATTAATTTAACGCCTATTAATAATGTAACAGCAGAGGAGATAAAGAAAACAACAGAAAATATTATTTCTAATCCCGTCTATTCTAGCTTAGAATTACTGATTACTATTGACCCTGCTTTACGAGAGCCTGATAGTCCACCAGCCCCAACAGATCGATCGCCTATTACCTTACGTTTAGATAAGGAAAATAATTTAATCGGACGTACCAGTGAATTAAAAGGCATTCATCCAGAAATTGCTTTAGATTTTGATGACGCTGTTTCCCGTCGTCATGCTTTAATAATTAAACAAACAAATGGTATTTTTGTTTTACGCGATATTGATTCTGCTAATGGTACTAAATTAAATAATGTGGAATTACAGCCAATGCTAGATGTACCGATTAAAAATGGTGATGAAATAACTCTTGGTCATTGGACAAGAATAGTAGTTAAAACTATGGAATAATATAGAAAAAACTAGCCAATAATTTGCTATCATTAATAACAAATATTTGAAAAAACCATGAGTAAAACATTTTCTCTAGCCAATAAAAAAAATATCCAATTAAACACACCACAACTGCTAAAAAGTGGTATGTATCTAATTATAATTTCCAGTATTTTATTATTAATTACGACAATTTTAGGAGTACAAAAAGCTAGAACAGCTATTAAAACAATTGGCAAAGATTCAGCCCCCAGTATTATAGCTGCTCAACGTATTAAAGATAGTTTAGCAGATATAGATGCTAATGCTGCTAATGAATTAATTGCCAAGCCAGGACAAAATCAAGATGCGGTTAAAAATTATGAAGAAAGGCGAGAAAAAGTTACTAGATTTTTAGTTACGGCTGCGGAAAATATCACCTTCGGAGATAACGAGAGAATTCCGATTATAAATTTACAATTAGGATTAGGTGATTATATTACTAAAATTCAACAAGCGCGAGATTTTCATCAACGGGGAGAAACTGCCGGAGTTTTGAAAGCTTATCGAGAAGCGGCAGAAATTATGGATAAAAAGCTTTTGCCTGCCGCAGATGCCCTAAATACTGCAAATGCAAGTGTTCTCGATCGCGTCTATAATGAACAACGATCGGCTTCATTAACATCTTTGTTATTAATATTATTTAATGGATTTATAATCCTAGTATTATTATTAGTAATGCAGGTATTTATAAAACGTAAAATGAGGCGTATTATTAACCCTTTCCTGCTACTAGCTACTGGAATTGCTGGTATATTTATGATTTATGTATTTGCTAACTTTGCCACCGCTTATTACTATTTAAAAGTTGCTAAAGAAGACGCTTTTAAATCAATTGATTTCTTACGAAAAGCACGGTCGATCGCCTATAGTGCCAATGGTGATGAAAGTCGTTATTTGTTGGATAATTCCTTAGCTGCCCAACATGAACAAGCTTTTTATAACAAAATCAATCAACTTGTTACACTCCCTCCTGGTCAAAACTTAGACACCGTAGTTAACTCAATCAAACAAAATCAAAAAGTACCGAATTTTTCTGGCTATCTAGCAGATGCCTTAAATAATGTTACTTTTCCAGGGGAAAAAGAAGCTTTAATCGAAAATATTTCTACTTTGGCTATTTATTTAAAGATTGATAAAAAAATTCGTCAATTACAACAAAACGGTAAACGGGCAGAGGCGATCGCTTTATGCATAGGTGATAATCCAGATGAATCTAACTGGGCTTTTGAACAATTTAGAAAAGTTAATGATGACGCCCTTAAAATTAATCAAGATTATTTCGATAAATCCATTAATCAAGCTGAAACAGAAATGAAAAACTTCGAGACAACAACTGGGGCAGTAATAATTACTATTTCTATCCTGACGCTATTAGGATTAATGCCAAGAATCAAAGAATACAATTAATTATGGTAATCATAACTTAAATTACCTCAAAAAATTAAGGTTTTAACACAGGCAATTCCCCAAACTTAGGCGACCACATCTTACCCTGTTTAGTCTGAAAAAAAGCAACTTCTTTACATTTATCTTGTCTATTTTTTCCATTAGAACAGCGAAACATAACTTTATTCTGACCATCTTTAGTATATTCATAATGTTCTAATGGGGAATTACAAACAGGGCAAGGATATTGCGTCAGCACAGCCGGCTTTGCATCTGGTTTTCTTTCTCCATAAGGCAACTCATACTTACCTGTTTTTCCATTTAAAAACATCACACTACCACAGCCCGAAGTTTTCTCATCACATTTGAGAAAATGATCAGCCTGTAATTTTTGAGACTTAGAAAAAATCTTAATCATCAAACACCCGCATTTAGGGCAATGAATATCAGTTAATTCCGTTTTAACTCGATTTGTTGATATATTTTTCCCATTACTTTGATTTTGATTAGAAACACTAGGAGTAAACTGGCGAATTTCCGCAATAGCTTTAGCCAGCGATGGCGCAAAATACTCCCTATTCCAACTATTTAAATACTTCTCCCAATCTAAATTACCCGCCGCAATTTCATCTAAATTTGACTCCATTTTTGCCGTAAATTCTGCTTGAATCAAATCTGGTAACACCTTTTCTAAAAATCCATCTAACTCCATACCTAAAGGAGTAGGCTGTAATTTTCCTTTAATTAATTTTACATATTCACGCTGTTTTAAAGTCTTAATTGTCGGAGAATAAGTACTAGGTCTACCTATACCCTTACGTTCCATTAATTGTACTAATTTTGGCTCAGTATAACGCGGTGGTGGCTGAGTTGTTTTTTTATCTGCACCCGCTTGTTTTAAATTCAAAATTTGCCCTTTTTTTACATTCGGTAACTCACTATCACCGCTTAAATTATTCCAATAAACAGTATAGCCAGGAAAAGTAATAACTTGCCCCCTTGCTTCCCAAAAAATTGCACCAGATTGAGTTACAATTCTAGTTTTTGCTAATTCTGCATGACGACATTGGGAAGCAACAGCACGACGCCAAATTAAATCATATAATTTTCCTTCTTCAATACTTACTTGAGTAGATAATTTTTCAGGTGTTTTATTAACATCTGTAGGGCGAATTGCTTCGTGGGCTTCTTGAGCATTATGTTTAGAACGATGTTTTGTTGCTACTGTAGGTAAATTGTCTCGATCGTGTTGTTCTAAATATTTACGAACTTCGGCGCAAAATTGCTCAGAAAGTGCTACTGAATCCGTTCGCATATAAGTTATATAGCCTGCTTCATATAACGATTGAGCTATTTTCATTGTTTGTTCTGGAGAAAAGCGTAATTTTGCCCCCGCAGCTTGTTGCAGAGTGGAAGTAATAAATGGTGGTGGGGGAGAAGATGTAGTATTTTTATGGTCTATAGTAATAATTTTATGGGGTTGAGAACGAGCTATATTTAATAGGCGATCGGCTTCAGCTTGACTTAAAACTCGCTCAGATTCCGGTTTGTTATTATCATTAGTATCAGTAGCATCATCTTCAGGATTTACAACTATTTCTGTAGCAGTTAAACTACCTCGATAAAAAGCCCGAAAACCTTCTTTATAATCTACCCAAACACTCCAATAATCTTGAGGTTTAAAAGCTAATATTTCTTTTTCCCTTAGACATAATAAATGTAGAGTTGCACTCTGCACTCTACCCATTGATTTTGCACCATTTTTTAGCTGCCAAACTATATGTTTACTGCCTTTATATCCCACTAATTTATCGAGACAATCTCTAGCGCGTCCGGCTGCTACTAAATTGCGATCGAGGGTACGTGGTGATGCTATAGCTGCCATTACTGCTGCTTTAGTAATTTCACTATAAGTTACTCTTTTTGGCTTTTTTAAACCGAGTTCATGGGCAATATGCCAGCCAATAGTTTCCCCTTCTCGATCGGGGTCTGTTGCAATATAAATATCTGTTACTTCTTTAATAGTTTGTCGCAAATCTTTTAGAATAGTTTTTGCTCGATCGCTTCTCGCTTCATAACGACACCGCACTCGATCGCCATCCAAATCAAAACCTAAAGCATCTTCCCCATCATCTGCCAATTCCCTGATATGACCCATACTAGCTTTAATAATCCAACCTGAACCCAATATTTGACTCAGTTTTTTAATCTTTCCGGGTGATTCAATTAAAAGTAAATTAGCCATAATATTTGCATCTAATAAATATCGCATCCATACATCTCCTATTAATCGAATTCCTTAGCTAAATCATCATCCATTAATTCGGAAATGCCTAAGTCATCAATAATAATAGGATCGTCAGCACAACATCCATAGAGATTGAGAAATCCTGATGGCCAATTTTCCTGAGCAGGCTCGGAAAAAATCGGCTGATAAACAAGCATAAATTCTATCTCAGAATTACTCAATTCTGAAGGTAACTGTACTTGCAAACATCCCTTATTATCAACCTTTGATATTAATTTAATACTTTGGAACATCTAACTTTCCTCCTAGTTTTAATTAATACTTTAGCCATCCAAATCAAAACCTAAAGCATCTTCCCCATCATCTGCCAATTCCCTGATATGACCCATACTAGCTTTAATAATCCAACCTGAACCCAATATTTGACTCAGTTTTTTAATCTTTCCGGGTGATTCAATTAAAAGTAAATTAGCCATAATATTTGCATTACTTTCCACTAAATTTTACTTGGTAATATCTAGGTTTAATTATTATCTAATTATATCATAATATTAAATATTTTTTATTCTCCTATTTCCCAATAATTGCTAACACTGATATACTAATTAAAATAATTCAAAAGTCCCATTGATTTATATTCCAGTATTATCTAATAAATCTTGCATTCCTTCCTTGTATATTAATCAGATTTTTTCACTAAATTATCATCTATTAATTAATAAATTACTAAATTTTATAACTAAAAATTTCCTGTACAGCCTGCTCATATTCTTCATCATTAACTTTAGGTAATCTATTGGAAAAATACCCTTCAGCAATTCCCATATTTTTTTCTACCCAAGTATTGCCATCAACAACCTGTGGACTATATGAAGTAATCATAAAATCTTCATCATCACCTAAAACTAAATCATGGGCTATTTGATTAATTACATGAATCCATTCTTTTTCATCAGTTGATTCTGGACTAAATACCAGTATATTTTGATAATACTCTTGCCATTCTTCCAGGGTTTCACATTCTCCAAAAGCATTAGGATCTATAATATCACAAGCAATGCTAAAACTTAAAATATTAGATTTATAAATTTCGTAGGTTTTACGTCGTTGTAATGTATTGAAAAAGTAATATTTAAAATAATCTTCCTTATATCTGCCTTCTTCTGTATTTATAGTTTCTTCTAATTGTCTTTCGATTTCATATCGAACTTCTCCTTCCAAGTAAGCAAAGGGAAAGTAAGCGGCAGCTTCTAAAATATGTGTGGGAGTTGGGGCTTCTAGGTTAGGAGATAATAAATATTTTAGGGTAAAATTTATTAGAAATATTTTTTGTTTAACTGTTGCATTATCAAAAATTACACAACCTGTTCGCTCACCATAGTCATCACTCTGATTAATATCATAGCTAAATTCTATTAATTGTTCTACTAAAGATTGTGATATATCCAAGTAAAATTTAGCATTTTTGCCTGTTAAATAAAAAGGGTATCTTGTTTGAGTTTGCCACATAATTATTATCCCCAAATTATTTAATAATCATTTATTTTTGCAATAGCATACTTTTTTATCAGTCTGATAATAATGTGTGGAGATATTAAACTGTTAAAACTGTTAAAGTTTTAGGATTAGTTTTTTATGAAAATATTTTTGACTAATTGTAATGATGACCTTAGCTTATTTTGTCATATTAAACAGATTATTTTCCATCTGATAAAGGAAAATAGCAAAAAAATAATGGGTGACCAGGGGCTCGAACCCTGAACCAGCGGATTAAGAGTCCGATGCTCTACCATTGAGCTAGTCACCCTTTGGGATTTGCCTAATCTTAGCATCTTTTTTTGTCTAGTGCAACCCTAAATTTAGATTAAATTTGGGAAACGATGCGTTTACCTTCTTTTAGTAAAAAATTATGCTGTTGTAAAATTTGGTAAAGATTGACATCGGTTTCTAATAAACAAGTATGTCCACTATTAGGGAGTACTACTTTATGGGCATTGGGAAATATTTTACCGAGGCGATGTGCTTCTGCCACTGAGGGTAAAAGCCGATCGAAGGCAGCCGCTATTAATAAAACTTGGTGATTAATTTTGCTTAATTCTGTAGGTGTAATGTAAAATTCTCTTAATAAAGACATTCGCCAAACTACGCTTTTTTGGGATACGGAATGCATGGCATTAATTAAGGCATTGCGATCGCTACTTTCGATTTTCCCTAAAGATGCTAAAAA
>CAWUOF010000117.1:0-9662 GCA_963923765.1 uncultured bacterium
ACTTTAGCAATTATCTACTTTGGCGCTGAAGCGCAACAACAGAAAAGTTAAACACTGCGTAAAAATAAGTTTAAACAGGTTAGGAATTATGGCAAAAATAGAACAAAGATTTGATTACGTAAAAATCGGCATAGCTAGTCCAGAAAGAATACGTGCTTGGGGAGAACGTACCCTCCCCAATGGCACCGTAGTCGGAGAAGTTGCCAAGCCAGAAACTATTAATTACCGCACCCTAAAACCAGAAATGGATGGCTTATTTTGTGAGCGCATATTCGGTCCAGCCAAAGACTGGGAATGCCATTGTGGAAAATACAAAAGAGTCAGACATCGTGGCATAGTTTGTGAACGCTGCGGCGTAGAAGTAACAGAATCAAGAGTGCGTCGCCACCGCATGGGATTCATTAAATTAGCCGCCCCCGTCGCCCATGTATGGTATCTCAAAGGCATACCTAGTTACATGGCAATATTACTCGATATGCCCCTACGGGATGTAGAACAAATAGTATATTTTAACGCCTATTGTGTATTAAATCCTGGTAACAACCAAGAACTCAGTTATAAACAGCTTCTCACCGAAGATCAATGGATGGAAATAGAAGAGCAGCTTTATAGCGAAGATTCCCAGCTAGAAGGCATAGAAGTCGGCATCGGTGCAGAAGCCCTACAAAGACTATTACAAGACCTAGAATTAGAAAAAGAAGCCGAATCTTTACGAGAAGAAATAGCCAACTCCAAAGGACAAAAACGCGCAAAAATAATTAAACGCTTACGAGTAATAGATAACTTTATCGCCACAGGTTCTAAACCAGACTGGATGGTATTAACATTTATACCAGTAATACCCCCAGATCTACGCCCGATGGTGCAACTAGATGGCGGACGTTTCGCGACATCAGACTTAAACGACTTATATCGGCGAGTTATTAACAGAAACAATCGCCTAGCCCGCCTACAAGAAATACTCGCACCAGAAATAATCATTCGTAATGAAAAACGAATGCTACAAGAATCTGTAGACGCCTTAATCGACAACGGTCGTCGCGGTCGTACTGTAGTAGGTGCAAACAATCGTCCCCTCAAATCCTTGTCAGATATCATTGAAGGAAAACAAGGTCGTTTTCGCCAAAACTTATTAGGAAAACGAGTAGACTACTCCGGACGATCGGTTATTGTAGTTGGTCCAAAACTGCAAATACATCAATGTGGACTGCCGAGGGAAATGGCGATCGAACTATTCCAGCCCTTCGTCATCAATCGTTTAATTCGAGCCGGTTTAGTCAACAATATTAAAGCCGCTAAAAAACTCATACAACGCAATGACCCCTGCATCTGGGATGTACTCGAAGAAGTCATAGATGGACACCCGGTCATGTTAAACCGCGCCCCCACCCTGCACCGATTAGGGATACAAGCCTTTGAACCCATATTAGTAGAAGGTCGTGCCATCCAACTGCATCCCCTAGTTTGTCCAGCTTTTAACGCTGACTTTGACGGCGACCAAATGGCGGTTCATGTGCCCCTATCCTTAGAATCCCAAGCAGAAGCCAGACTATTAATGTTAGCTTCTAACAATATCTTATCCCCCGCTACAGGTAGACCGATTGTTACCCCCAGCCAAGATATGGTATTAGGTTGTTATTACTTAACAGCCGAAAATCCCCGTTTACCTATGAGCGATCGACACTTTGCCAGCCTAAACGATGTAGTCATAGCCTACGAACAAAAACAAATAGATCTCCACACCTATATTTGGGTGAGATTTGACGGCAAAGTAGAAACAGATAAACCAGATGAAGAGGTATTAAAAACCGAAAAAAATAGTGATGGAACTATTACTAAAAACTATCGTTTACGCCGTACCCGCGAAGACGCAACAGGTAAGTTAATTTGTCAGTTTATCCGTACTACAGCCGGGAGAATTATCTTTAACAAAACCATTCAAGAAGCATTGTTGTAATAAAAAATGGGCATGAATAATGAAGAATGAAGAATGTAGAATTTAGAATTTAGAATTTAGAATTTAGAATTGGGCATAGAATTTAGAATTGGGCATAGCGTTTATGTATTAGGAATATCGACTAACGACTAACGATTCTCAAATCCCTTTCCCATGCCCAATGCCCCATGCCCAATAGATAATCAATAATGGATAATAATGAATAATGAATAACCATAAATTATCAATTATTAATTATCAATTATTGGCTCAATGCCCCATTCTACATTCTACATTCTACATTCTACATTTCCAATGCCCAATGCCCCATTCTACATTCTACATTCTACATTCTACATTTCCAATGCCCAATGCCCAATACCCCATTCTTAACTATTAGAAATAAAGGAAAACTAAAATGTCAGAACAACAAAAATTAGTATTTCGTAATCGAGTTATAGATAAAGGTCAACTAAAAAAATTAATATCTTGGTCCTATGTAAACTACGGCACTGCCCGCACATCACAAGTAGCAGATAAACTCAAAAATTTAGGATTTCGCTTTGCCACTCGCGCCGGAGTATCCATCAGCGTAGATGACCTCATGGTACCCCCTATTAAACAGCAAATGCTGGAAGAAGCCACAGAAGAAATACGCATCACAGAAAATCGTTACACCAGAGGAGAAATCACCGAAGTAGAACGATTCCAAAAAGTAATAGACACCTGGAACATCACCAGTGAAAACCTCAAAGATGAAGTAGTACGACACTTTAAAGCTACCGACGTACTAAACTCCGTTTATATGATGGCATTCTCCGGAGCCAGAGGCAACCTTTCTCAAGTTCGGCAACTTGTAGGAATGCGCGGACTAATGGCAGACCCCCAAGGAGAAATCATTGACTTACCTATCAAAACCAACTTCCGCGAAGGCTTAACAGTTACAGAATATATCATTTCTTCCTATGGTGCCAGAAAAGGATTAGTAGATACCGCCCTTCGCACCGCCGACTCTGGCTACTTAACCCGTCGTTTAGTAGACGTATCCCAAGATGTAATAGTACGAGAAATAGACTGTGGCACAAATCGCGGTATAGTTATTCGTCCGATGATGGACGGCGATCGAACCCTAATTCCACTACGCGATCGCCTCATGGGAAGAATAGTCGCCCAAGATGTATATCATCCCCGCACCAAAATACTACTAGCATCTCGCAATCAAGCTATCGATGACGACTTATCCCAAATGTTGGATAAGGAAGGAGTCCCAGAGGTAGTGGTGCGATCGCCACTCACCTGCGAAGCCGCCCGTAGCGTTTGTATGCAATGTTATGGCTGGAGTTTAGCACATGGCAAAATGGTAGACATGGGAGAAGCTGTCGGCATCATCGCCGCCCAAAGCATCGGTGAACCTGGAACACAGCTAACCATGCGAACATTCCACACAGGCGGTGTATTTACAGGAGAAGTAGCCCGTCAACTAAAAGCCGCATATCCAGGCACAGTGCGCTTTCCCCGTGACCTCCGTTCCCGCCCCTTCCGTACTCGTCATGGAGAAGATGCCCTAATAGCAGAAACCAATACCGAAATCATCCTAGAACCCAACAACAGCAGCGAAAACGCCGCCAGTTTTCCCGTTGCCCAAGGCTCCATAATCCTAGTCCACGATAATCAAATTGTTAAAAAAGAGCAAATCCTCGCGGAAGTTCCCCTAGCTAGTCGTGGCTCTCGCCGCTCCACAGAAAGGGCTACAAAAGACGTTAGTTCCGACTTAGCAGGAGAAGTATTATTTGCTGATGTAATACCAGAAGAAAGAATCGATCGCCAAGGAAACTCTACCCGTATTGCCCAGCGCGGCGGATTAATATGGGTATTATCCGGAGACGTTTACAACCTACCACCAGGAGCAGAACCAGTCGTCACCAACGGTCAACGAATAGAAGCAGGTCATGTATTAGCAGAAACCAAATTAATTACAGAACATGGCGGAGTAGTACGTTTACCCCAGCCAGAAGCAGATGGCTCCACCCCCAGAGAAATAGAAATAATTACCGCCAGCGTATTACTAGATGAAGCTGTCATCCAATCTCGTTCCTACCAAGGACGCGACCAATACTTTATTCACACCACCAACAATCAAACATTCTCCCTTAAAGCCACCCCCGGCACCAAAGTACAAAACAATCAAGTAGTAGCAGAATTAATAGACGACACCTATCGGACTAATACTGGTGGAATCATAAAATATGCCGGCGTAGAAGTAGCCAAAAAAAGCAAAGCCAAACAAGGTTATGAAGTCATCCAAGGCGGCACTTTACTTTGGATACCAGAAGAAAGCCATGAAGTTAACAAAGATATATCTTTGTTAATGGTAGAAGATGGGCAATATGTAGAAGCTGGTACCGAAGTAGTTAAAGATATTTTCTGTCAAAATCATGGGGTAGTGGAAATTACCCAGAAAAATGATATTTTGCGGGAAATAGTGATAAAACCTGGTGACTTACATATAGTTGATAATCCAGAAGAAGCGATCGCTAAAGATGGAGGTTTAGCACCGGCAGGAAGTGAAGTATTGCCCGGTATTGAACCTGTTACAGAATTACGCTACATCGAATATGTAGAAACTCCAGAAGGTCCGGCATTATTATTACGTCCGGTAAAAGAATTTGCTGTACCAACAGAGCCACCCGTGCCTAGTCAAGAATCCATTAATGAAGCAGGGCGATCGATCCGTTTACGGGCAGTACAACGCATTCCCTACAAAGATGGAGAAAGGGTAAAATCTGTAGAAGGGCTAGAATTATTGCGGACTCAATTAATATTAGAAATAGACAAAGATGCACCCCAACTAGCCGCAGACATAGAATTAGTACCCGACAACACAGATAAAACCATATTTCGCCTTCAGTTAGTGATATTAGAATCATTAATTATTCGCCGAGATATGGGAGCGGATCCATTACAGGGAAATATGCAATCCCGATTGTTAGTAAGTGACGGTGAAAAAATCGCACCAGGAGCAGTGGTATCTCGTACAGAAATAGGCTGTAAAGAAGCAGGAATAGTACGGGGGATAAAAGAAGGAGGCGAAGCAGTACGCCGTATATTAATAGTACGAGAAACAGACCTAGTAACAATAGAATGTCCCAATACACCTAGTGTCAAAATAGGTGATTTATTAGTATCAGCAACGGAAATAGCACCAGGAATGCTTTCGCCAGAGTCAGGTAAAGTAGAAAAAATTAGTAATCCAGGAGCTATTAACCAATTAGTAGCAAACTTGAATCAATATTGGGAAAGTGGCTGGGATACTATCCGAAATAACCTAAGTTTACCACCAGCTATTGATAAATTATTGCCAGTTACAACCACACTAAACTCAGCAGAAATACATGAAAAATTAAAAGAGCAAGAAGAGGTAATTACTGCACAAATTAAAGATAAATATGGAGAGTATGGTAGTTTTTATTTTCAGATGAAAGTAAAAGAATACCAGGAAAAAGAATTATCAGCTACAGAAATTCAGACATTAGAAGAAGCTGTATTGAATTTACCCCAGGTAGCTAAGGAATATATTGATAAGGCGATTAAGTTTTTCCAAGATATGCAAAAACAAATCGACTGGTGCGATGGTTATAAAGTGCAATTGCGTATTGGTCGTCCTTATCGAGTATCTAGTGGTGCCATTCTCCATGTCGAAGATGGTGGATTAGTGCAACGGGGTGATAATTTAGTATTGCTGGTATTTGAGCGGGCGAAAACTGGTGATATTATCCAAGGTTTGCCCCGGATTGAGGAATTGCTGGAAGCCCGGAAACCCAAAGAAGCCAGTGTACTGGCGAAACGACCAGGTACAGCCCAAGTGATTTATGCAGATGATGACACGGTAGAAATTAAAGTCATAGAATCTGATGGAGCGATCGCTGATTATTCCATAGGTTTAGGGCAATCAGCTATCGTTTCTGATGGTCAAGCAGTGGAAACGGGTACACCTTTAACCGATGGTCCGGCTAATCCCCATGAAATATTAGAAATATTTTTTGATTACAATCGCACAGTTATGGGGGTGTATGAAGCAGCCTTGGATAGTTTCCAGCGAGTGCAAACATTTTTAGTTAATGAAGTGCAATCAGTGTATCAGTCCCAGGGGATTGATATTTCTGATAAACACATAGAAGTAATTGTGCGGCAGATGACCTCTAAAGTCAGGATAGATGATGGTGGCGACACTACCATGTTACCTGGGGAATTAGTGGAATTGCGCCAAATTGAACAAGTTAACGAAGCTATGTCTATTACTGGCATGGCACCAGCGAGTTATACCCCTGTGTTGTTGGGTATTACTAAAGCGAGTTTAAACACCGATAGTTTTATTTCGGCGGCATCGTTTCAGGAAACTACCAGGGTTCTTACAGAAGCGGCGATCGAAGGTAAATCTGATTGGTTACGTGGCTTAAAGGAAAATGTGATTATTGGGCGTTTAATTCCGGCGGGTACTGGTTTTAATGCCTATAAAGATGGTGTCGCTGTGGATGGTGATGCAGCGATAGATAGCGCTATGTTTGAAGAGGATGATGAATTAAAAGATGTAGTTTTGGATGATCTTTCTGCTCGCAGTTATGGCGGTAGCTTTGGTGAGGGGGCTGTTGGTGATGATGATAGTTTGGATGATGAGGATGATTTGAGGGGAAGTGTTAGTGGTGTTGTTGATGATGGGGAAATGTCTGAGGATGATTTTGATGATGATTTTGATGATGATGAGGGGGATGATGATTTTTAGGAATGAATTTGTAGTTTGTAATTAATTGGAAATGGTCACAAGTCGCGGTTTTGTGAAAACCCCGACTTCTTGTTAGTATGGGGAGAAGTCAGGGTTTTGTGAAAACTCCGGCTTCTTTTTGGCATAGGGAGAAGTCAGGGTTTTGTGAAAATCCCGACTTCTTTTTGGCAAAAACCCGACTTTTTTAAGGATTGAAAATTTTTTTGGATATAGGAATTATGAAAATTATTAAATTGATTAATTTCCAAACTATTTACATAATTTCCAGTTGTCTGCCATTAATTGGTTTAATTATGCTTTATGCTTATTTTATTAGGGCTACTTTAAAATTAGGACATTTTCCAACTCCCGGATTTAATGACCCAAAAGATTTAAATATGGATATTCATTATATATCAATATCTTTTATTTATTTAATAAATTATTTGAATATTCCTTTATGGTTTATTTTAAGTGAAATAACTCTTAGAAAAAAAAGAAAAATATATAAAAATTTTATTATATTATTAACAGGAATAATATTAAATTTCATGCAAATGTTTATCGACCCCTTGAATATTGTTAAATGGTTTTTAGATTAAAAAAATCAGCAATATATTTGAATTTCAACATATTTAAATTAAACATTATAAATGATTTTATAATTATTTTACATAAGAAGGAGTTAAGTAGGAAAGGAGTTAGCATTTATTTCTAATGGTACACCCAATCAGGTTTTATCAAAAAACTTGGTTTCTTGTTAATCATCAAAAGATAGAGGAATTAATCTCATTTTACCTGCTCATTGTTTCCATATTAATTAAAGTCTCTATATATTAATAGTGATTTTAGTTTGTCTAATGGTCAAGAATAACTAGAGTAAGGTTTAGAATAAAGTCAAAATTTAGAAAAGCGATCGCTCTCAGGAGAAAATAAAAAAACGATCGCTTGAGTAAAAATCAAAATTAAGCAACTTAGCTGGGGGAAAAAGTTTAGGTTTAAGTTGGCAAATAAAAATTTTTGAGTCTAACTAATTTTGCAGGTTTTTAAGAATTTCCTGTGATTGTTGATAATTAGCTATATCTCCTTGCTGTTGAAACAGTTGTGCAGCTTTTTGCATATCTTGAATCGCTGACTGTTTTTGCCCTAATTTATAATAGGCAAAACTCCGCTTGTAGTAAGCATCGGCATCATTAGGGTTAATTTTAGTAGTTTGGTTAAAATCTGCGATCGCTTCCTGGTATTGCTGTAACTTCATATAGGCACTACCCCGGTTACAGTAAAATTGGTAGTTATTATTGATTTGAATAGCTTGGTTGTAATCTGTGATAGCTTCCTGATATTTCCCCAACTGATAATAGGAAAGACCTCGGTTGTTAAAAGCTGGGGCATAATTAGGTTGAATTTTAATGACTTGACTGTAATCTTCGATCGCTTTCTGGTATTGCCCTAATCTTCTGTAGGTAATACCTCGATTGTAGTAAGCCTCGGCAAAATTAGGTTTGATTTTAATGGCTTGGTTAAAATCTGCTATTGCTTCCTGTTGTTTCCCTAAATCATCGTAGGCATTACCTCGATTGTTGTAAGCTTCGGCAAAATCAGGTTTGATTTTAATGGCTTGATTAAAAGATGTAATCGCTTCTTGATATTTTCTTAACTGATAGTAAGCAATACCCTGATTATAAGCTTCATATAGTTTTTTTAATTCTGTTTCCGATAATTGGGTAATTGACTGTTGTGCTAAAGCAGCAGAATTGAATTTGGAGCTAGAAAAAGTTACAGAAGATATTAATAAAATACTGCTGCAAGTAAGTAACAATAGTTTTCTGTTTTTCATAATTTAACGTAAATTTGACGAAGTTAAAAGACGACACTAGATAAAAATACTAACATCTTTCATATCTAAATTAAAACATTTAATTATTTAATAATGACAAATTAGGGTCATATTTGGAAAAAGTCAAAATTTAGAGCGGCGATCGCCATAAATTAAGAAGGCGATCGATATTTTTACAAGACTTTTAATTCATCGGCTCACCAGTTATACATTGGCCAGTAGCTGCATCTGGAATAGGGGGAGTAGCAGAAGGTTGAGTAGTTTGACAATTCATAGCTTTAGTTCCTTTAGATTTAACATCATAAATAACTTGACCTGTAAAAGATTTTCGTTCTTCAGGTTTTAAACTTATTGCTGTTACAGTACTAGATTTTTCATCCGCAGCAGTAAGTATAAACATATAGTTAACAGTTTGTGTGGGTAAACCAATTTTTAAATCTGTAAAAGTAGATGCAAAATATGAATGTTCTAAACGATATGCTTGTTGTGCCCTTACTGTTGCACCAACATAACTTTTACCTTCAGAGTTTTTAGCTTTAGCTCCACAACTTAAAAATGAAGGTAATGCTATAGCGGCAATAATAACAAGTATTATAATTATTACTAGTAATTCTATTAATGTCATGCCTGCTGTTTGGCTATTTATACACAAAAATAATAAAAATTTAGTAGAGAAATTTACATTTTTTAAGTTCATAATTTTTATCCACTATAAATTACACCACGTTGCAATATAATTAATAATGTACACATACAATCATAAAACACTTATTCAGTTTATTGGATGTTTCTTTCATAATTTTTTAAAATTTGTTTTTAGGTTGTCTGCTTGGAGGAATAAATCAATGTTTGGAGAATTTTAAAAGTTTTAGGAATATCTGAAAAAGCAAAATAGGCTAATAGGCGATCGCCTTTAGAAAAAATCCAGGCAGTCGATCGTATAAATTGGAAAATGGGAAAATGATATTTTTTCTCAAAAATAATTTTTTTAAACTAATAAGGATTTTTTGATAAATATTTTAATTATAAATTTACCTCTAGGCGATCGCCTTTAAATAATATTAGGATTTTTCTAGTTTTGTAATTATTCGATGTGGTTGGGGCGGGTTTATTTATATTTTCGGTTGGTA
>CAWUOF010000118.1:0-9638 GCA_963923765.1 uncultured bacterium
ACTTCGCTACACTGCGTTTCGCTCAGTATGACATATTATTTTCGCAAGAGGTCTATTGGTCTGACGCACCCTACTCTACATAATATTAGAGATATTAAATAGTAATGGTAATAAGCAAGTATAAATATAAAGTTGACAATCTAATCATAAAAAATTACAGCAAATTGCATTTTTATACACCATATTATAGACTATAGTATTACCTATTTTTACTATTATGTATTTCTGGTATATCTGATAATAATTTGCTGTAAATTATTGTTAGATTAATTAGAAGCTTTTGCCTCTTTCTTGTCATCATTATTTGTCAAAAATTTATAGGCATTATAGCCAATAAAAGATGCGCCCGCACCTAACGCCATTGCTGCTGCCGGAACAACAACCGATCCTAATGTCACGGCTCCAGTTACTACAGTAGTTGCTGTAGTCAAGGCTGTTCCTACTACTGCGGCAGCTTCAGTGATAAGTCCAGCTTGCCCCGTAGCACTAAGTGTTACTGCGCTACCAGCCGCCATACCTGCTGCAAATTGTATCGTGTCTCCACAATCTTTTTCACAGTTGATATTAATATCACCTAATGCTTGAGCCGGTGCTGGTAAAAATGTAATTGCGCTAGTAAACACAAGTAGTGTGATAAGGCATAAGGAAAGAATTTTTTTAGTTTTTTGAACTAGCTGTTGCATGAAATATCCTTTTAGGTGAAGATAAACTGTTTGTTAGCACTAGGGGAGTTTTTACCTGAGATTGAGTAATAACAATATCTCAAACTTTTACACACCTTAATAAACAGTAACATCACGGATTAATTTTTATTATTAGTAAATTTACTGAATTATTCAGTTTATATTCTCCCAACTCCGTAAAACTAACTAACATTCGGCATTCAGTATTAGGGCTATTGTACAAAGACAGGGAAAATTGATAATAAATATAGAATGTAGAATGTAGAATGTAGAATTTAGAATGTAGAATTTAGAATTTAGAATAGACCTCTTGCGAAAGTACGAAATTATGTCATTCTGAGCGACAGCGAAAAATCTGCGAGTTCGCTACACTGCGTTTCTGACATATTATTTTCGCAAGAGGTCTAATAATGTAGAATTTAGAATTTAGAATAATGTAGAATTTAGAATAATGTAGAATTTAGAATAATGTAGAATTTGGGCTTAAGATTAATTTAAAAAATATTAATAACCTATTTTGGGGCGGGTTTTTCGATAAATTCTGATACTAGACAATAAAATAAATAAATCCACCCCTGTCTTATCGATTAATTACCAAGAAGTTAGTAGTAGTTACTAAGAAGTTATCACTATTACTAAATATTGCCGCCTCCTGATTTCCAATTCTAAATTCTAAATTCTAAATTCTACATTCTACATTCCCCATTACCTCAACGCTAACTTACCATAATTCCATGCTTCAATTAAATTTCCCTGCATTAAAGCTGCTATTGCCCGCATTCCTTGTATTTCCTTTTGATTTGGATCTAATTCTAAAGCTGTATCTAAAGCTTTGGCTGCGGTTTTAGCGCGAAAATCATAAAGATTAACAAAGGCAAGATAGGTATAGGAATAGGGATTTTTTCCATCTAATTCTACTACTTTTTGCAAAGCATTTATAGCTGGTTGTACTTTCCTTTGCAATACCCTTGCTAAACTTAAAGTATAGGCATATTCTAAATTTTCTGGTTCAGATTTTAAGCGGTATTCTAAAGCTATTTCGGCTTGATTTGTGTAGTCTTGCACTGGATCGTATTGATTAATACGGGCTATTTCTGTAAATATTGGTTCTATTCCTTTTATGCCTTTTGGTAAACCAGCAGCCATCATTCGTAGTTGGGTAATTAAATCTAATTCTGGTGCCGGTAAGGGGGGGGAATTTGCATCTATGGTTAAATTAAATGGTGGTACTGGAATAGGATAAGTTTCGCCGGTTTTACGATTTAAATAAGTTGCTACTAAAGTATAGTTTCCTGGTTCTATTTCTGCGGGTGGTAGCATTCCTGCTTGTTCGATAATTTGAAAAGATTGGTTGGGATTTTTGATTTTATTGGAGTGTAAATTTCCCATTGCAAAAGCTCGATCGTGTAACCATTTAGATTGAGAATTTGCTAGTTGATTTTTATCAGTAATACTGGTTTTTTCCCCGATTTTTTGCCAAGTTAATAATACTATACCCGATCGCAAGTGTTCCCAAGGGCCGATCCATTCATAAATTACTGAAACTGGTTTTCCTGGTGGTACTTTATCAGGTACTTGTACTTTAACTAATTTAACAGTATTAGTTTGTTCTTTAATAGGTTTTACCCTAATAGGTGGCTGAATACGATTATATAATTTTAGAGTAGAAGTATCAGGCAATTCCCAACTTTTTTTTAGTTGAAAAGCTGGTCCATTTTCCACCGCTTGCACTGTCACCATTTGGGCAGGTTGTGGTACAGATCCTTGCTGACCAGTTTTAGTTACAAACCAAAAAAGTGATGCTACATCCTGGGGTACTTGATTAAGTTTTACCCCTACTTGGCGTCCGTACACTTGAAAATTTTGTAAAGCCCCATAATAATTTAAATTATGTTGATTAATTTCTGGAGTTGAGGGTAAAACACCTAAATTTGTAGTTAAATAAGGTTCGGTTTTGGTAATTTCTGCAATTACTTGTTTGTGAGGCCATTCTTCATCTAGTATGGCGTAATGTTGCGCTAAAGGGCTGAGTAATTTTGTTAACCAAGCACCACCAATTGGCCATATATTTAAAAACATTAATAATATAGCTAAACTGATAGTTCCCCAGTGAATATGCTTAACCCAACGACCTCGCCAAAGAGTTATACTTTTGGCTAAAAATAAGGCTAATACTGGCAAATATGGTAATACATAACGGGTATCTTTGTTAATGTTTAAGGAACAGAGAAAATAAGCACCTACCCAGAAAACTAATAGCCAAATAATAGATGTTTTGTATTTTGAAAAATTTATATTTTCTGGGTTAATATATAATTTTTTAACCAGATATATGATTAAACCAATTATAGGTACAAGTAAAAGTGGCCAAGATATTAAATAAGGGAGGATTTTCCAATAGTAAACCCAAGCATCTAAGGTATTTAAGCTTGGATCTCCTTCGGCTATGGCTGAATCTATGGTGGCGCGTTTTCCAGAGGTTAAAATTAATAGCCAATTAGTGCGATACCAGGGATAAAATATTAGTAAAGATATACATAAACTGCTAATAAGTTGGAGGAGTCTTCCCCATTGTTTATTTTTTAATGTGGTTATTCCTACCCAAAGTAAGGGAAAGAATAGAAAAAATAGAAATGTTTGTTTTATTAATAATCCTAACCCAAAGGAAATTCCAAAAGTTAATGCCCAAAACCATTGATATTTTATTTGGGTGGTTGTTTCTTCTCCTGTTAGTTTCCAAAAGGTTAATAAACAAAAGCTTAAGGTGACAATAGCGGTAAGGGGATAATCTAAGAGAAAGTCTAAGCGTACTCGATATAAACCGGGCATGAGTACGCATAAAACTGCTGCCCATAAACCTACTTGATTATTAAATAGTTTTTTGCCTAAGTTATAGATAGAAATAATTAGAATAGCAGTAAATAGTAGGTAAACTAAATTAGGTTTGTCTTCGCCGATGCCAAAAATATTAAGAAATGGTACTGTTAAAATGTAGGTTAAGGGTGGCATTTTTGAGGAAATCATCCAAAAATTTGTCCACCATTCTTGGGAAAACCACTGGGGATTTTTTAGGGCTTCCCAATAGTTTAAGGAATTAATTAAATGTTCTGATTGGTCCCAAGCAGGCATGGTGCGATCGAATACAAACCAAAGGCGATCGCTTATAGTTACTGCTAACCAAATTACACCTAAAATTAATTGATTTTTGTATTGATTGATTTTAATATTGTGAATCATACATTAGAGGATACTTAACAAATAAGTTGCAAGATTTTATTATAATTCCAAATTCATTATTTACAATTAAGATTTGCAAATTTTTGTTTTGGCCATTACTATAAATATAGTTTCTTTTGTTATTCAGGAAAGTTTCCTTAATAGGTAATAGGAAAAAATGAACAGAAAACACTTGGGAGTTTTTGATAGGTTGTTAACTTAATCAAAAACTTTGTATAATAATGTTGTTGGTAATGTTGCCTGTATAAAATTTTCCTAGTATATTTACTTTTTGACTTGAAATACTGAAATATAAGGATCGTTAAAAATTAACTCTGTTTTTATTTGATTTTTTTCTTCGATTAATTTTTTAAAGTTTTCTATAGGGTTAATCAGAAATATATCACTAAAAGTATTGGGAATATTAGGGATAGTAGGAATATTAGGCGGAACAACTAAAATAAATTTAGTTTGGTTTTCTAGTTCATAGCTTAGGGAAATAATATTACCTAAATTATATAAAAAAGAATCGCTAATTACTAAAGGCTGGGGAGATTTTTTGATAATTTGTGCTATAGCAGGAATATTATAACTTACAGGTTTAATCCAAGAAATTTCTGATTGAGAAATAATGCTACAAGATACAATACCTATACCAACTAATAAAAATGTAATTGTCTGCCAAAATTTTCTTTTGGCTAAACTGATATTTGTAATATTAAATGCTAAAAGATAGGCAAGGGCTAATTCAATTCCTAGCAAGGAAGGTATAAGATAGCGAGTTACAGTCGATCGCTGACCTCCTAATATTAAATCTGGCAAAATTAAAGCTAAAGCAGTAGTTAATATTAAAGTGACAATAAATAACCAAATACGTTTGGGAGTTTGACGACAAAGCAAGTAAATGGCATATCCTACTAAAATCAAGAAAATATAGGAAATTACAAATAACCATTTATCCTCAAGATCTACTCCAAAATCTATAAATATAGATATTAAATTAAATGCCCACATTTGTAATAAAAAGGAAAAACCTACTGGCAAACTTGTCCAATTTGTACCTTCAGAAAATTGTTGGTAATTATTAAAAAATACTAATAGCCAAGGTAAAAAACCTAAAATTATTATTAGAGAAGATATTAAAAAGGATGCTAAAGTTTTAGTCCAGCGCAAATTTTCTAGTAAAATTACATAAATACCATGTCCGATCGCTACCAATACAGTAAACATAAAGGTATATAAACCTGTTAATACAGTTAAGATATAAATCCCCCAACTACTCTTAGTATTTAACCGTATTGCTTGTAAAAGTGCTGCACTAGATAATAAAGTAGTAACAGTCCATAAAACATACTCTCGCGCTTCTTGGGCATACAAAATATGAAAAGGTGAAATAGCAATAATTATACTGGCTATCCAACCTATCAATGGTATTTCAAATAATTCCCAACATAACCAATAAATACCAGGAAATGCTAATAAACTAATTACAACAGATAAAGATCTAACTGCTGTAACCGAACCACCAAATAAATATACCCAAAATCGTAATATTATATAATAAAGTGGTGGATGTTGGGGGTCGTCTATAGCTAGGGCATTAAGGGATTCATTTAAACCTTTTTCTAGGTTGGGATGATGAAATTTTAATAAGTCTTCTCTATTAAGAATAGTACCATTAAATATTTGTTGTTTAATATCTTTCACTGTATATCCAGAAATGCGTAATGAAGTAAAAACTTCATCATGCCAGTAAACTTTCCGATCGATATTAAAGCAACGAAAGAATAATCCTAATAACAATGTAATTATTATTAAATATCGCCAAGTTGATGTTAATGGCCATTCTTTATGTTGCATATTGCCTCTGGGCTATTGAGAAAATTTTAAAATTAGTTTTATAAATTATTATATAATAATCTGAAATTATTATTTTAAACAAATAAAACTCTAAATTAAGGTAATCTAATCATTATTTAACATACTAACTTTACTGTTATGTTATTGTTTGTTTTTAGTGAAAAGCTAGGTTAATTGAAAAAACCTAGCTTTTATTTTCCAGTTAGTCGATCGCGATTTTATTCTACACCTTCAATGGGTGCAAAACCTTGGCGTTGGACATTTTCTGTAACCGATCGAGGTTCCAAAAATTGCAGCAAGTAATCTGGGCCGCCAGCTTTGGAACCAACACCAGATAACTTAAATCCACCAAAAGCTTGTCGTGCTACAATAGCACCAGTAATGCCGCGATTTATATATAAATTCCCCACTTCAAAATCATTCTGCGCTGTTGCAATATGGGAAGGTGTACGAGAATATAAACCGCCAGTCAGAGCAAAATTAGTTCCATTAGCAATAGCGATCGCTTCATCAAAATTTTTGGCTTTCATTACCGACAAAACCGGGCCAAAAATCTCTTCTTGAGCAAGAATTCCTTTTGGTGAAACATTGGTAAAAATCACTGGTCCGATAAAATATCCCGTATGTGGTGCAGGAATTTCTAAAGCTAATTCGGCTTCCATTTTACCCTTAGTAATATAGTCACGAATGCGATCGCGAGCTAAACTATCAATTACCGGGCCTACTTGTGTACTTGGTAACTCTGCTGCACCCACATTAAGCGATCGAGTTGCTTCTACCAAACGTTCCACAAAAGTATTATAAACTGGTTCTAATACTACCACTCGTGAACAAGCTGAACACTTTTGTCCGCTATAGCCAAAAGCCGAATAAACTACCCCAGCTACAGCTTGATCTAAATCGGCACTTTCATCAACAATAATGGCATTTTTACCCCCCATTTCAGCAATAACACGCTTCAAATGTTTTTGCCCAGGATGTAAAATTGCAGCATCAGCATAAATACGACAACCTACTTCTTGAGAACCGGTAAAAGTAATCATTTGTACATCTGGATGCTTTACCATATAAGCACCCACACTAGAACCTTTACCGGGTACAAATTGAAATACTCCGGCGGGAATACCTGCTTCTACCAAAATATCAGTTATTTTCGCTGCAATTATGGAAGAAACTTCGGCAGGTTTTAGTAAAGTACAATTTCCTGCTACTAAAGATGCTACCGTCATTCCCACTGGAATAGCTAGGGGAAAATTCCAAGGAGAAATAATTAAAGAAATACCACGAGGTTGATATTTATAGCGGTTAGTTTCGCCCGGAACATCGTAAATATATCCGGCGTCTAAGCGTGCCATTTCCGAGGCATAATAGCGGCAGAAATCGATGGCTTCCGATACTTCGGCATCACATTCTCGTACAGGTTTACCGACTTCTAAAACCATCCAAGCAGATAATTCAGCGCGGCGGTTTTCCATTATTTCTGCTGCTTTTCTTAATATTGCTGCCCTTTCTTTTACGGGAGTTTTCCGCCAGCTTGGAAATGCTGCTTTAGCAGCACGAATAGCATTTTCGGCTTGTTCGATCGAAATTAATCCGATTTTACCGATAACTTCACTAGGGTTAGACGGGTTAACAGAATCAACATTTTGAGTTGTATTTTGATATTCTCCGTTAATTAGGGGTAAATAGCTTTTCCCTAATTGTTGCCGTACTGTTTGTAAAGCTTTTTGGGCTTTTTCCCGGAGGAATATTACAGAATAGTCTGTATCGGCGGCGTTAGGAAAAACTCGTTTAAATTGATAGGTGGAAGGAATGGTATTAGCAATAGGTGGTGCGAGTAATTCTTCTATGGGGCGTTCTTCCATACTTTGCCGTAAAAAAGAACTATTAGCAGTGTTTTCTAGTAAGCGGCGAATTAGATAACTCATGCCAGGAAGAAGATTACCATAAGGGCAATATACTCGCACTCGATAACCTCGATCGACTAAGCCTTTGGCGAGTTTATCTCCCATGCCATAAAGCACTTGCATTTCAAAGCGTCGGCGAGGAATATTGAGGGTTTCTGCTATTGCCATTGCTTTTGCTTGCGATCGCACATTATGACTACCAATTGCTGCATACAAATACTCGTGATTTTCTAATAAAATCTGAGTTAATTTCTCGAAATTAGCATCTGTGTCTATTTTATCGTTAAAAACTGGTTGCCGCCAGTCTTTTTGGGCTGCTTTAATTGTTTCCTGGTCCCAATAAGCGCCTTTGACTAAACGCACAGTTACAGGATATTGACGCTGTTTTGCCCAGGCGATTAAATCTTGTAAATCTTTTTCCGTATCGCGCAGATAAGCTTGGAGAGTAACGCCGATATCTGTACGATAACGAAATTCTTCTTCTAGCAAGATCTGTTTCAAGATAGATAGAGTTAAATCTTTGTAGGAGTATTGTTCCATATCAAAGTGAATTGCCGCTCCTACTTCCTTGGCGTGGCGTAGTAAAGTACGGATACGATCGCTCACTTTTTCTTGACTACCTTGTGCGTTTAAGGGGTCAAATTGTGAATAAAATGCTGTTAGTTTGACAGATACTTGTACTGGGGGTAAATTTTCGCCATCAGCTTTATCGATCACTTCAACTATTGACCATTTTTTTGCGGCTTCGCTTAGTTGAGTTATCATTTCCAGATAGCGATCGAGATAGGATTGTGCTTCAATTTCAGTAATTACTGCTTCTCCTAGCAAATCGATAGTAAAAGTCATTCTATCTTTTCGCAAACGTTCGACAGTTTTAATTACTTCTTTGATATTTTCTCCGGCTATATATTTATGTGCTAAAGTTTCTACTGCTGTAGCTACTGTTGTTGCTGCTACTTGCCCTGGCATAGCATCAGGAGAAGCAAAGTTAAGTAATCCTTTTAAGGCGTTAGGTAACTCTACTTCTTCGGCTGTTAGGTATTCTTGTAAATGGCGGGCAATTTCCGCTTTGCTGCGTAATGCAGGCAAGCAGTCAATAAAGCGAAATAATTGTACTCGTAATCCGGGATTACTCATTGCCCAGGCAAGTATTTTATCATCCCAGCGCATTTGTTCCTGTAACTGCCCCAAAAAAGAGCGTTTTTTTTCCTGGGTAGCGGATAGAAGCTGTTTAGCGATTTCTTGAGTTTTAGCTTCGTAGGTACTATTAGATATTTTTAAGACCACAGATTTTAGATCCTTTAAATTAGGGCACAGCGTTGCTGATGTTGGATCAACGCGATCGCCACATCCGATATGCTATTTTACTGCAATTGGGGCATCACACATAAAAATTTTGTCATAATGTTATCTAATTATGATATGGTATTATTTTAAGTCTAAAAACGCTTCTAAATCACAATCTATAATTTATAATTTAATATTAACACTTATTAATAGTTATCATTTAATTATGGAAAAGTAATAGGTGATTGTTGTAGTTTACAATTGCAATAAATTAAGTAATTATAAATTTATCACCTGGTTATAATGAGATTTAATCCCAAAGAATGGAAAAAAAATTTGTTATTCCAAGTATTACTAATAATAAGTGGAATCTCTGGGTGTAGCGATCGCCCATCCAATACCCAATTAAAAGCATGGCAACAAGAAGCCATTACCAAAAATCACCAAAAAATTACTGCTAAAGTTATAGAAGCTAATCAAAAAAATTGGAAAATAACCATACCATGAGAAAAATTGCTTGGCATTGACAAAACTATTACCTGGTAGCAACTTATGCTTTACAAACGTTGCATAGATGTGGGATTGGCGTCTGTCATGCTGAGGTACCATCTCTCATGTTATGGTGAATCGTAGATTCTTCACTTCGCTGGTTCGACTTCGCTCACCAACCTTGGCGCTACGTTCA